>NZ_LZKY01000332.1:0-786 GCF_001673055.1 Mycobacterium sp. 1245801.1 | reverse complement strand
ATCGCCGGAGTCGTCGGCGGCGCACCCAACCCGTACATCTGGCCGGAGAACCTGCCGCGGGTGAACGCGCGCGGCGGCCCCGGTGGTGCGCCGGGCTGCTGGCAGCCGATCACCCACGATCTGTGGCCCGCGCCGGAGTTGGTGATGGACACCGGCAACAGCCTTGCGCCCTACAACCACCTGGATACCGGGTCGCCGTATGCGAACGAATACGTCTGGGGCCGCCAGGTCGGCGACAACACCATCAATCCGTAAACCGCGAAAGTCCTGCTACACAACGTCATTAGCGTGCCGACAGCAGCGGTCAGCCGGCACACGCCACCGCGCGTACCTGAAAGGTGACGTGGTCCGCCCGCCGGTCCCGCCGTTGCTTTGTTTGTGCCACTGCGGCGCGGTACATTTCACTGGTCTTATTACATGCGTGTACAGGCCAGCGCCGGGTGGCGACGGCACCGAGGCGAGGGGCAGGGTTGGCGACGGTGGGTGACCTGGATAACCACCCGTGTCGCCGGCTGTCCACGATGACTTTCGGGCTCACGGTGTAGCGCCGTGGAAGGTTCACCCGTTCAGATCAACGACTCCCGCGAGCCGCCGTACAAGTTCATCACCCTGCTCGTGGTGGTGGTGCTCGGCGTGATCTTCACCCTGGTCTACATCCAGTTCCGGGGCGGTTTCACCCCCAAGACCGAGTTGACGATGATTGCGTCGCGGGCCGGTTTGGTGATGGATCCGGGTTCGAAGGTGACGTATAACGGGGTGGAGATCGGCCGGGTGGGGTCGATTGCG
>NZ_LZKY01000331.1:0-2754 GCF_001673055.1 Mycobacterium sp. 1245801.1 | reverse complement strand
CCGGTGCGCCCCAACGGCCAATCGTTGCCGATCTTGCCCGCGTCGGCCTCTCGCTTGGTGCTGACGCTGCATGACTGGCTGTGGTGGCGCGCGATCAAGAAGGTCGAGAATGCGCAGCGCAGCCGGCTCGGCCTACCGAAGGCAACATATGGTTCACCGCGGCGAATTGCCGAACGGGGATCGTTGGAAATCCAGGCATACGACGACGTGATTTTCCCGGGCCTGGCGGCCGAATGGGCGAAATGGAACGGCCAGCGCCCCTTCGTCGGTGCGCTGACTTTGGAATTGCCCACGCCGGCCGATGACGACGTCCTGTCGTGGATCGCCTCGGGAACGCCGCCGATTTGCTTCGGGTTTGGCAGCATGCCGGTGCAATCTCCGTCCGACACGGTCGAGATGATCAGCGGCGCATGCGCCCAGTTGGGTGAGCGGGCACTGATTTGCGCCGGCTGGAGCGACTTTGCCGACGTCCCGCATGTTGACCATGTCAAGGTCGTGGACGCGATGAACTACGCCAGGGTCCTTCCCGCATGCCGAGCCTTCGTTCACCACGGCGGAGCGGGCACTACGAACGCGGCGTTGCGCGCCGGGCTTCCCGCGTTAATTCTGTGGACGCTGCCCGACCAGGCTATTTGGGCGGCGCGGGTCAAGCGGCTGAAGTTGGGCAGGGGACGACGCTTTTCGACGACGACGCAGGACTCGCTGGTCTCGGATCTGCGCACCATTCTGGCATCGCAATACCTCACGCAAGCCCGCGAATTCGCCACCAGGATGACCAGAGCTGTGGACAGCGCCGCGACCGCGGTCGATCTTGTCGAAAACTTCGCCCGCTTCAAGCGTGTTGGCTGAACGCGGGTTCTCGGGTCATGCGTGTTGTAGGCGGCTATCCGCGACCAAGCCGGCGTTTGCCAGCGCTACGAAGCAAGGAATTCGTCGAGATACGCCGGGGGCCTCAGATTCAACAAGCGGTTCCGGTCGGCGGCAAGATCTGCGTATTCGAGCGCGTCGACTTGCGCTGCCGAGTAGGGCAGTAGCGAGTCCGAAGTTCCCTTTCGCACGACGCCAACCCCGAAATCACAATTGAGCACCGCGATGCGCAGATCCTCACGGGTGCTGCGCAACTCGACGATCGCCTTCCAGACGTCACCGCTCCACAGGGCGGCCAAGGTGCCCGATGTGGTAAGTCCCCAGGAAATGTCCCGCCAGCGATGCCGAGCGCGAAAGTCGGCGTAAGACCCCGCAGGGCAGGCGATCGAGGCGCGAGTCGGGTTGCAGTCGTGTACGAAGATGACCCCATCGTCGCGCAGGTAGCGCAGCGTGTTGTCGATGTCGCGCAGGACCTGCCGGTGGGTGTGGAGTCCATCGATCAGAGCGACGTCGATACCCCGCTGTTCGAGGAATGCCGATTCGCTCGCGAAAAAGGCGTCGCTGCCGGTGTCGAAATAGTATGTGGCCGCCGCCTTTGCGGCGGCGCGCTTGCGCGTCCGCGCCGAGAGCATCAGGGCTGGGTCGACTGCGATCTTCTCTTCGGCCTCGACGTGTCGGAACGCTTTTCCGGTTGACACGCCGATTTCGAGATAGACGCGTTGCCGCCGCCCGTCCAGCGCGCGCTGTACAGCGTTGATGCGGTTCATGTGAACCCCCTTCGTGGCTGCATCAGTCCGTCCGACGATCGGAGCAACCGCTCGTCGGGCGCCAGTGTCGGCCCAGTGTCGCCCGCGCTGGTGGCTTCTTGACCAGATTCTCGAGGCTAAGCTAACCAGCCGCTCCGAAGTCGCCATTAGTGACTATTGGTGGTCCTTCAGCCAATGGCCAGCATGCACCCGAGAATCGGATCGTGGCCGATGTCGGCCGGTACCATTGGCCTGGCCTGGCGCGCGACGGCTGAAAGGCTCGTTTTTGCAATGAAGTTCGTGGTGGCGAGCTACGGAACTCGTGGTGATATCGAGCCCTGTGCCGCCGTCGGCCGTGAGTTGCTGCGCAGGGGCCACGAAGTGTGCATGGCCGTCCCGCCCGACTTGATTCCGTTCGTCGAATCGGCCGGGCTCGCGGCGGTTGCTTACGGCACGGACACCCGTGCGTACATGGCCGCACAGCGCAGATTCTGGACATGTTTTTTTCGGAGCTTCTGGAGGATTCGAGATCTGATCAGGTTCGGGCTCCAGGTGTCGGCGCTATCGATCCAGTGCTGGACGGAGGTGTGCGCGACGTTGACATCCCTGGCGGACGGAGCCGATCTGCTGTTCACCACCATTCCGTGCGAGCAGGCCGCAGCCAATGTCGCCGAGCACTACGACATTCCGCTGGTCACCCTGCACTACTACCCGGTACGGCCCAACGGACGGTTGATCCCGCTATTGCCCGGACCCATCGCGCGCTTCGCGATGAAGGTATCCAAGTGGCTGTCTTGGCGCATGAACAAGGGCTTCGAGGACGCACATCGCCGTGAGCTAGGTCTGCCCAAGTCGACAAGCCCTACGCACCGGCGAATCGCCGAGCGCCATTCGCTGGAAATCCAGGCCTATGATGACTTTTGTTTCCCGGGGTTGGCCGCCGAATGGAAGAAGTGGAATGGCCGACGGCCCTTTGTGGGTGCGCTGGCGATGAACCTCTCCACAGACGCCGACGACGAGGCGCGGGACTGGATAGCCGCGGGGGCACCGCCCATTTGCTTCGCCTTCGGCAGCATACCGGTCGAATCTCCGGCCTTCACGGCCGAAATGATCAGCGCGGCCTGCGCAGAATTGGGGGAGC
>NZ_LZKY01000330.1:0-4885 GCF_001673055.1 Mycobacterium sp. 1245801.1 | reverse complement strand
CTGGGCCGCTCCCTCCTGCAGCCCAGGCGATGCTGGATGAGGTCCGGCGCAGGGTGGGGCAGTCGTCGGGCGCCGCCGCGCAGGCCGACATAGGGGCTGCCGTAAAGGACTTGGTTATGCAGCATCTGCGCGGCCTGTGCCATGGTTGTGACGGCAAACTCTGCGCGCTGGTTGTCGGTGAGCGCCCCGTAGGCGCGTTTGACGACCTCGCCGGCCTCGTCGATCTCGTCGCTGGACAACGTACTGAAATCAGTGCCTTCGGCTGCGGTGAGCGTTTTGATGGTGCTGTCCAACACCCAGTCCGCGCGGGACTTGTCGTCGTGTGCCAACGTGTTCCACGCATCGAACACCGACACCGGCGATTCAGACACCACGATCGGCCCCGACTGTTGATCGCCATGCGAGGTGGTCGCGGCAGCGGGCGAGGGATCTGGTGTGCTGTGTGCTAGGTGGTCGGCCGCGGCCGGTGTGGTCGAGCCCGGCGACGATGCGGCGCGCGGGCCTGAGCCAGTTTGGTCGTGATTCTGTTGGGGTAGTTGGGGTTTGGCCACGTCGCTGTGCCCCGATGCGCGGCTCGGCGTGGAGGGCTTGTCGGCCGAATCCGCTTGCGAAAACAGGCTTTCCGGCGCGGGTCGGGGGTTAGTCGAGCCGGGTTGCTGTGATCGGTCAGCGGGGGGCGGCGCTGACGCGCTTGTCGCGTGCGCGCCCTCCGGTGGCGGCGTGGAGGTTTCGGTGGTGGGGGTGGCCTTGGGCGGCGCCGATCCCGACTGCTGCGACGCCACCGAAGCGCTGGGCGTGGCCGTGGTCGAGGCCGCCGCCGACGCAGCCGAGGTCCGCGTGGCGCTCGTTGGTGGCGCCGCCGACGCAGCCGAGGTCCGCGTGGCGCTCGATGGTGGCGCCGCCGAAGCGTGCTCGGCGCCGTTGGTGACACTCTGGGTGCCAGCCGATTCGGTGTCGTGCCCCGCGGTGCTGGTTCGCACAGGTGCTGGCTCACCAGTTTCGCTCGCTGCCGCCGTGTCGGAGGGGTTCGGTGCCGGCCCACCAGTGCCGGGTGTGGCCGTGTCGGAGGGGTTTGGGGCCGGGGTTGTGGTGTGGCTGGTCGTGGGTTGGGCACTGCTGGGGTCGGGATCGACCGCGCGCACGACGTTAGTGCCGCCACTGTCCGACGGAGGCGCTGACCCGCCAGCCGAGTAGGGCGGCGGTGACCCGGCGGCCGTATAGGGCGGCGGTGACCCGCCCACGGTGTAGGGGGGCGGTGAACCGTGCAAGTTCGACACCGCGTCGTTGTCACCCACGTGGTCAACGAGCTCGTTGAGGTGAGCGGCGCTGCCGCCATAGTGCTTGCTGAACGCCTCACCAGCGATGCCGGGCAGCGCATTACCGCCGGCGCCGCCAAAGATCTCCTGGACGCTCATGCCGCCCCCGGTGGGCAACGAGCCGGCCAGATTACCCACCAGACCCGAGGTGTAATGGGTGAGCGCCCCGTGCAGCGCCTTGGTCAGGATCGTATTGGCGTGGCCCAACACGCTTTCGACCGCACCATGAGTCAGCGCACCACCGATCCCGCCGACTAACCCGCTAGCAAAACTTTGCCCGATTTCGGTCAAATCGAAGCTGTCGCGATGGCCCGCCAGGATCTGCCCGGCCTCAATGAGCCCCTCCTGACCAAGCCCCAACGCCCCGCCCACACCGGCACCCACCGCACTTCGCACCGCGGCCGCTTTGACCAAATTCCACAACGCGGTCTTGGTCAACGCTTCGGCCACCGCAACACGAATTCGGCGCACCAACGCCGCCGCAAGCTGGCGCACCGCCACCATCGTCAGACCCTCGACGGCCGGAATCCACAACAGCGAGGCACCCAGCGTTTCCCATGCGATCGAGATGTAATACGAGATTTCGGCCGCCGCGACTGCAAGCGTGAAAATGTCGTTGAGCTTGGTGGACTGAATCTGAGTGCCCGTCGTGCGCGCTGCTTCGGCCAACGCCAACATCGCCGCCACCAGATTGCTCATCGAATAATCACCAGAAAACTCCCGGTCAAAATCCGCCTGAGCCGCCTCAGCGGTCTGCCCCGACATCACCGCCATCACCGCACGCTGCACCCGCTCCAGCGCCGGGATCAACACCACTATCCGAGCAGCAGCATCCTCCCACGCAGACTCAATACGCCACATCGCATCTTCATCACCCTGAGGCCACTTAGAACCCGCCAAATAACCGACCCACTGCAACGAAGGAGGAATCTCAATAGTCAACTACGACACCCCCAGCCCTCAGCGCACTAACCACTCGGTGAGAGAGCCACTACCACCGCCACTCAAGCCAACCAAGGACCAACCACTACCGATCGTTTCCTTCAAAGTCGTTTGCCGCCGACATGAAACTGTCCGCATAGGAATCCAGCAATTGCGTTTTGCCGTCGATTGAGTTACTCACCCACTCCTTTTGGGCCAGATAGCCACTGTCTCCATTGGCGAACTGGTCACCAATCTGGTCGTTCCCCCACGGCGACCCCTCGGCGGCAAGCTTGTCAGTCAACGACGAATAGACTTGCTTCAGCGTCGTGCTGACGTCTTGCAGGTCCTGGGCGATCTTGCGCAGTCCGTCCGGATCGACGCTCAGTGGATCAGTCATCGACTATTCCTCACAGTCGGGTAGCGCACCTGTTCTTCCATGCCGTCAGCACCCTCACCACCACGCCGCGGCTGCTGTCCGGCAAGAGCACTCAACCCCGCCATGAAGTCGCGGAATTCGGGCGCATCGGCTGCCTGCGTAGATAGCGACGTAATCTCCTGGCGCCGTTCAAGTAGCGGCGCCAATAACGCCTCCGCCCGCTGTTCGATTTGCTCGACTGCCGCCTGGGCCGCCGTCGTAATATGCCCAGCGAGATCACCGAACTCGAACTCAGTTAAGTACGCCTCATCAATTACCGTCTCCGTCACGATCCGCCGGGCATCGACACGCACCTCAACCATCCCATCGGCCGCCGTCCCCGTTCCAGTCAACGCCGCCTGCTTCTGCTGCATCACCGACAACTCGCGCATCTGCTCCTCCACGAGCGACAGCACACGGCGGATATCGTTTTGTGCGGCATCGTAATCCACGTTAATCCCTTTCTGGCACACTAGGTTTGGTTGGAACTGGCATGCGATGGTGACCCCGGTAGACGGCGGGCAAGGCCGAGCTCGGCCGGTCTGTCGCGAGGCGTTCTCCCCAGGTCGGCGCGAGGGAAAACGGCGGCCTAGCCACGGTGGAACTCCTTCAGGATCGCGACGTCGTCCCCGATGAGTTGGTCAATGCGCTCATGTAGCACAGGCCTGGTCATCGGACTAGCGTGGGACAAATCCCGTGCATAGAGATATTCGCCGTCGCCGTGGATACGCACCCATATCGCGGCTTCTTTGTTTCTATCACGTCCCCACGTTCGCATGGGGCGCCAATTGCTTTGCACCGTCGCGTACGCCGTCACTTCGCTAGCTGCGACCGTGAACTCGTCCCGCGGATCCTGCCGGTGCCGGATGACGAAGTCACCGGTGTCAAATTCGGCTTTGGCGCGCGGGGCATATTCCGGTACCACAATTTTCTGATGGCAGCCAGGCCCCATTAATGTGACGGCATCAGCAATCGCCTCACCTAAGTCGTACGGCGAAACAACATGGATATCGATTAAGTCGGAATCGGGCCGCTGTGCTGCGAAAAAGCCGAGTTCTCCTGCCCGGTACGCCACCGCACGCACACTAGGCGTGACGGCCGGTATGTACTGAACATGGCACCCCACCCGAATATCGGCCGCATTGTAGGCGGCAATGCACTCCCGGAAGCTGCTCAAGTCTCCATACTTGAATCTATCCGGGACGGTATTGGCATATGCCATAGCTTCGTCTCTAGTAGCGAAGCGCGATGGCTGCGTGAACATGAACGGGTACGGCAAAAAATCGCGACCTTCAAATTCACCGATCATCTGCAGATCCCGTAGCGGGAGCGTTCCGACCAGACGTAACAGCACTCGGCTCATGCGATCATCGGCCAAACTCCGCTACCTGATGCGGTCCGCTGTGATGCTGGCCGCTGCTCACCGCCGGCTGTCGGGGCGTTTGGCGCGTCGGAGGCACCGGAGCTTGTTGGGCCGGCGCTGCGTCGTCCGGGCCATCGTCGCCGATTACCGGGACCACGGCATCGACGTCACCAATCACAAGTTCGCCGTTCTTCTTGCGGCGCAAAGCCTTGTTCGCCTTGTGCTCCTTGCCGGTTGGCCCGCGTTGTCCGGCCCCTCCGCCGCTACCGGGCATACCACCAGAGGAGCCGTTGGCGCTTTGAGCAGTGTTTGGATCAGCAACATGACTCGACATGAGCGAACCGGTCGCGTCAGCTGCCCCCTTGCTGAGGCCGGCCACCGGCGCGCCGACGGGTGACAACGTCTCGCGCCCCTGGGGCCCGATCGCCGAACCACCGCCCGCGCCGGCATGGCTCGGATCGATCCCTTGCTTCGACAGCGCATCCCAACCCTTGGGATCGAGATCTTGCGCACTCCCGGGCACACCAGACTGATTCTTTTGTGCCTCACTCAGCGCCTGTTGGAGCGGTTGCAGCGCTTGAGATGCGTCCTGTCCGAGGCTGCCCAGGCCTGATGGACCGGCACCACTCGGATTACTGGGTCCATTGAGCCCATTAAGACCATTTGGACCCGTCGATGAAGTACTACCCGGACCGTTCGACCCATTACTAGAATTTGGGTTCATTGACAAGAGACTTTTGGGCCCATTCTGGCCATTACTACCGTTCTGATTCGTCGACAAGCTATTGCCCAAGCCATTCGGGCCGTTAATACCGTTCGGTCCCGTTAGCGAAGTACCGCCGGAACTGTTCAGGCTATCGGCCCCGG
>NZ_LZKY01000329.1:0-2448 GCF_001673055.1 Mycobacterium sp. 1245801.1 | reverse complement strand
GTCGAATTGCACACCCAGGACGAGGCCGCGATCGAACAGTTCATCACCCCCGGTCTGCATCGCCAGCGGCACCGCGGGCCGGTGACGGACCTGTTCGGCGCGGATTGGATATCCCTTGTGTACGAGGCGTTACATGACGCCGCCCAGGACGATTCCGTCGACTTCTCCACGTTGGACCGCGTTTTCGCGTCCTACCGGCAAGGCGAGCGCGACTTCCGCAAGGCGTTCGAGGACTTTCACGGCCTATCGCACAGCATGCTTTTCCGCATCTTCCGGCCAGTCATCGCGCGGCCGGTGATGGAGGTCATGGCGATGGCGCATCGGCACAAGGGGACTTGGGCCTAGCGTTCTGCGCCGCGGGGCCGCTCGCGCACCCTTGTGCGCATTCGATGTGCCCGTGCGCTTCGCAGAATCCTCTGATGGCGCGCGAAGCGCCCGATATGATCGACCGGACCGCGCGCCGCTGGGTGCCGGCGATTTCTTCTGCACACGAAAGAAAGGCGTCGATTCTTGTCAGCGTCCGTGCTCATCAGTGGTGGGGCAGGATTCATCGGGTCGGCGCTCTCACACCGTCTCGTCGAGGCCGGATACGACGTCGCGGTGATGGACGTCTTGCATCCGCAGGTGCACGGCGGTGGCCGCCCGATCGAGTTGCCGCCCACCGTGCGGTTGTTCACCGGTGACGTCACCCACGCGCCCGATTGGGACGCCGTGTTGCGATTGTTCCGCCCCGCTCAGATCGTCCACCTGGCGGCCGAGACCGGGACCGCGCAGTCGCTCTCCGAGGCGAACCGGCACGGCTCGGTGAATGTCGTTGGCACCACTCAACTTCTCGACGCCTTGAGCCGCTCAGGCATCGTGCCCGAGCAACTGGTCCTGGCGTCCTCGCGGGCGGTCTACGGCGAGGGCGCATGGCAGTCCGGCGCGCACATCTTCTATCCGAAGCCACGCAGCCACGCACAGCTGGTGGCGGGCGTCTGGGATCCGCAAGGACCGGCCGGTGAACCGGCGGTGCCGCTGCCGAGCCGCGCCGACCGAACCGAGCCCCGGCCCACCAACGTCTATGCGGCGACCAAGCTCGCCCAGGAGCATCTGATGGCCGCCTGGACGGCCGCGCACGACACCAATCTCAGCGTGCTGCGCCTGCAAAACGTCTATGGCCCCGGCCAGTCGCTGACCAACTCGTACACCGGGATCGTCGCGCTGTTCGCGCGGTTGGCGCGTCAGGGCCACGCGCTGGAGGTTTACGAAGACGGCCGGATCGTGCGCGACTTCGTCTACATCGACGCCGTCGTCGACGCGTTGTTCGCGGCCGTGCAGCGGCCGGCCACCCAGCCGCGCTGCCTGGACATCGGATCCGGCAGCGCGACCACCATCCACGAGCTGGCCAACACGATCGCCGCCATGTGTGACGCCCCCGAACCGGTCGTCGTCGGAAAATTCCGCGACGGCGACGTGCGCGCCGCGAGCTGCGATATCGAGCCGGCGCGGACCCAGCTCGGCTGGGAGCCGAAGGCCACACTCGGCGAGGGCCTGTCCGCCCTGCTCGAATGGATCGGCGGGCAATCCGATGCCCCCGCCGCGTCGAACGAATCCGGCCGTCCGGTCATGGACCAGGCAGGGCGCCGCTGAGGGCCGTGGCCCCAGTTAACCACAGCAAACCCGGCAACCGAGGCAGCGCAAATTTACGCCTATGATGGTTGCTACTGCTCGGTAGGGCTGCGTCAGCTCGCCGGTAGGAGCGGGGTAGGTCAAGGAGGCCGGTGAGGCGAGCTAGTTGGAAATGCGCAACGCATTGACGGCCTCGACGTTGCCGAGGTCATCACCGCCAGTACTTCATCTGAACTAAGGGGCAGCTTTGACCGTGGCCGATCGTGACATGCGATCTCCTTTTCTCGATACCCGATCCGCATACCTTGACCTGCTGCGACGTAACCTCACCCGGTACGGCAGCGACGAGCTGGTGCCGGTCGGCTGGAACTATCTCGGGCGTCCGCTGTTCAGCACCCGCAAGTTGATGCTGGTGCGCAAGCGGCCGTTCAACAAGCAGGCTCGTGATCTGGGCCTCGACTGGCCGGCGGATGCCCTGACGATGATCGGCATGCAGCGCCTGACCAGTTTGCAGCGGTGCGTCGAGACGGTCCTGCAGGAAGACGTACCGGGCGATCTCGTCGAGTGCGGTGTGTGGCGGGGTGGGGCGTCGATCCTGATGCGCGCCGTGCTGTCGGCCTATGGCGATAAAGAACGCCGGGTGTGGCTGTGTGATTCGTTCGAAGGGGTGCCGCCCCCGGACACCGCGCACTACGAGGCGGACAAGGGCATCAGGTTGCATCGCGCCGCCGGTGTGCTGGCGATACCGCAGGCGCAGGTCAAAGCGAATTTCGAGCGCTATGGGTTGCTCGATGATCAGGTGCGGTTTTTGCCGGGTTGGTTCAAGGACACCCTGCA
>NZ_LZKY01000328.1:0-17396 GCF_001673055.1 Mycobacterium sp. 1245801.1 | reverse complement strand
GATCTACTGAACGACGACCGCCTGCAAGACATCAAACACCGTGCCATGGAGCTGTTGCGAGCCCCGACAGCTGCGCACCGCTGACGACAGAAAGACGTCGATGCGACTGAAACACACCCTCGCCGTTGCCCTGATAACGATGCTGACCGCCGTCGGCTGCGCGGCTGTCGGCAATATCGGCGGCAAAGACATCGTCTCTGGCGGCGGGGCGGTGCACCTCACCGTCGGCTACCAGCCGTATTACACCGAGGCGTGGTCGGGTGTTGTCATGCGGGGCAAGGAGTTCTGGAAGAAATACCTGCCGAGCGGCTCGACGGTGGACTTCCAGGTCGGGCTGCAGGGCTCGATCGTGGTGAGCCAGCTGCTGGCCGGCAAACAGCAGATCGGCTACGTGGGCGACATGCCGTCCATCGTCGGGGTGAGCAAGCGCAGCACCCGAGACTTGCGAATCGTTGCCACGCTGGGGCTTTCAGAAGACCAATGCGGCGTGTTCCTGGTGCGGCCCGACGCGCCCAACTTCGCCAACCAACGCGACGCGCTGGCCTGGTTCAACGGCAAGACCGTCGCCACGCCACAGGGCAGCTGCACCGACCGCATCGCCCAGGCCAGCTTCGATGCCCTGGGCATCAAACCGGCCGCCTATCTCAACCAGAGCATCGAGGTGATCACGTCGAGCTTCCAGAACCACACCATCGACGCCGCCATCGTCTGGGAGCCGGTGCCGTCGAAATTGGTCAACGCCGGACTGGCCAAACGCGTTGCGAGCGGCGCGCTCACCGGCCAGCATGACGGCGGATTCCTGGTAATGGACAAGGAGTTCACCGACAAGCATCCCGACATCGCCAAGAGCTGGCTGAAGGCGGAACTCGACGCCCAGCGTTACCTCGCCGATCCGGGCAATGCCGACGAGATCGTGCGCCTCGCCCAGAGCCAGACGGAGGGCTATTCCGCGGCCGACCTGCGCGACTCGCTCTACCGCAAATGGCCTGCCGAGCAAGGCGGCAGCACCGAGGGCATCCGGCTGCGTCTTCCGTTCGCGCCCACCGGTGAGAGCGCCGACCTGATCAAGACGGCTACCGACTTCCTCTACCGCATCAAGGCGATACCGGCGGCCACGCTGCCCGACGGTGCGGTCCAGCCGGATACCGCCACCGCGGTGCTGCGCGACGCCGGGGTCAATCCGGCCGTCGGCGCGGGATTCGTTCGGGCGCAATAGGCCACATTCGAATCATGATCAATGCAAACCTGGCGGCCGGCCGGGGACGTTCCTAGGCTGCCCGGGTGACGACGAGCAATCCGGCGCCGGCCCGTGTGTCACTTCGCGGCGTCAACCGCACGTTTGGCATGCACCCCGTGTTGCACGACGTCGACGTCGAAATCGAACCGGGCGAGGTCGTCGCCTTGCTGGGGGCGTCGGGCAGCGGCAAATCGACGCTGCTGCGACTGATCGCCGGCCTGGACCTGCCCACCGCCGGACGGATCGAGATCGACGGCGAATCCGTCCGGGGGATCGACCCGCGCTGCGCCGTGGTGTTCCAGGAACCCCGCCTGCTGCCCTGGCGGTCGCTGTCGGCCAACGTCGAGTTCGGCCTGACGCCGGGTGCTGGGCGGTCGAAAGGCCTTGCTGCGGTGCAGCACTGGCTGGACGTCGTCGGCCTGACCAAGTTTCGCGATCACTACCCGCGGCAGGTGTCCGGCGGTATGGCGCAACGCGCTGGCCTGGCCCGGGCACTGGCCCGGCGCCCCAGCGTCCTGCTGCTCGACGAGCCGCTGGCCGCCCTGGATGCGTTGACCCGCCTGCGCATGCAGGACCTCCTGGACACGGTGCAACAAGAGGCCGGCACCACCACGGTGCTGGTGACGCACGACGTGGACGAGGCGGTGATTCTCGCCGACCGGGTTCTGATCCTGCGCGCCGATGCGACCGGCGGCGCCGGGATCGTCGCGGAATTCGACATCCCGATTCCCAAACCACGCGACCGCGGCGACCCGCGCATCACCGCGCTGCGTGATCAGCTACTGGACGAACTCGGCGTGCCCCGGCGCAGTGGTGCAACCGCGTCGTCCGTGATCGATGAGGAGGCGATAACGTCGTGAAACGGCGGTATCTGACGACGATGGCGATGGCGGCCGTAACAGTTGCCGCGGCGTCGGCCTGCGGTTCGAGCAATGGCACGGCGACGGCGAAGGACCTGCACCTGGACTACGCCTACTACAACCCGCTGAGCCTGGTCATCCGCGATCAGCACCTGCTCGAACAGCAGGGTTATAACGTCACCTGGGTGTTGTCGCAGGGCAGTAACAAGGCCAACGAGGGGCTACGGTCGAAGGCCCTGGACTTCGGCTCCACCGGCGGTTCGCCCGCCCTGTTGGCGCGGGCCAATGGCACACCGATCAAGACCGTCGACGTGTACGCCAAAGGGGAGTGGACGGCGCTCGTTGTCGCCAAGAACTCACCCATCAACTCCGTGGCGGACCTGAAGGGCAAGAAGGTCGCGGTCACGAAGGGGACCGACCCGTACTTCTTCCTGTTGCAATCGCTTGCCACGGCGGGGCTTTCGCCCGCCGACATCGAGGTCGTCAACCTGCAGCATGCCGACGGCAAAACCGCTCTGGAGCGCGGCGACGTCGACGCGTGGTCCGGATTGGACCCGTTCATGGCCGAGACGATTCAGCAGCAGGGTTCCCGCATCATCTACCGCAACCCCGATTTCAACTCCGGCGGTGTCTTGAACGTGCGTGAGGACTTCGTCTCGGCGCATCCCGATTCCGTCCAGGTGGTGGTCAATACCTACGAGGAGGCCCGCAAGTGGGCGACGAAGCACCCGGCCGAGCTGGCGGCATTGCTGGCCTCGCAGGCGAAAGTACCGCTGAGCGTGGCGCAAGAGGAGCTGGGCCGAACGGCGTTGGACATCTCGCCGGTGCCGGACGATTCGCTGCGCGCGGTGCTGACCAGGGTGGTGCCGCTGGCCGTGGCGGACGGCGACATCAAATCCGAGGACGCCGGCCGCAGCGCACTGAACACACTGTTCGAGCCGAAGTTCGCCCAGCAGGCGCACTGACGCCGAAGGCCGGGCGGCTGGCGAAATTGCCGGTGGCGCTGGTCGGCCTGATCGTTCCAATATTGCTGCTGGTGATCTGGCAGCTTGCCACGGCGGTCACCGGGTTCTTCGCTCCCAGCCAGCTGCCGCCTCCCGGCGACGTGGTGTCCGCACTCGGTGGGTTGCTTCGGCACGGCGAGCTATGGACCCATCTGGAGGCCAGCGGTTCGCGGGTGCTGGTCGGCTACCTGGCCGGGGCCGGCGTGGCGCTCGCGTTGGGCTCACTGGTGGGGTTGTCGGTCACCGTGCGCAGGCTGCTGGCGCCCACGCTGGCCGCCTTCCGGACCGTGCCGTCCTTGGCGTGGGTGCCGTTGCTGCTCTTGTGGTTTGGCATCGACGAGACGCCGAAAATCCTGATGGTCGCCATCGGCGCATTCTTTCCGGTGTATACGACGACGGCATCGGCGCTCGCCCACATCGACCCCCACCTGCTGGAGGTCGGGCGAGCCTACGGCCGCCACGGTGCCTCGCTGTTGACGGCGGTGATGCTGCCCGCCGCGGCGCCCGAGCTGGTGAACGGACTGCGGCTGGGGTTGGCCAACGCGTGGCTGTTCGTGGTCGCAGCCGAACTGATCGCGTCCTCGAAGGGACTCGGGTTCCTGCTCATCGACAGCCAGAACACCGGCCGCACCGACGTCATGCTGCTGGCCATCGTGCTGTTGGCCGGCCTGGGCAAGCTCACCGACGGCGCCTTGGGCGCGGTGGAGACCCGGATCGTGCGGCGACGCGGGTAGTCCGCGTCAGCAGTGAGCAGTAAGGCAACACCCAAAAGGGTACGGGCGCTTGCGTTGTCGAGCCCACCCGTCATCAGCGGTCCTCCGGCGAGGATCAGGATGCCTGCGAGTGAAACGCCCGCTGCATCAGGTGAGCCCGCGGGGAATAGACCGATGTAGTTGCGCGCGTAGCTATAGCCGGGCTCGAAGCCGGTGCGCCGGCCGCGTTCGCTCGTTGCATCCTGGTGGCCATGCTTCACGTGGGGCCGGCTTACCCGCACAATAGCGCGATGCGTGCGATGCGAGAGGTCCGAAGAATCACTGCGGGTGTTCGCCGATGCCTGCTGACCCTCGCGTTGCTGATCGCGCTGGCGGGGTGCGGCGACGCGGCGCAGCGCGGCGCACCCCGATCTGGCGGTGATTTCTCGGGCCCGGTCGAGATCGGCAATGGGCGCCACCTCTATCTCACGTGCCGCGGAAAAGGCGGCCCGACAATAATTTTGGAGTCCGGCTATCACAACTCATCGGATCCGTGGAGTAACTCCGACGCCACCGCACCGGCCATCGGCCCGGCCGTATTGACGGCCCTGGCCGCTGATCACCGAGTCTGCGCCTACGACCGGCCCGGCACGCTGCGTTATCCCGATCCGCCCAGCATCACCGACCGCAGCTCACCGGTTCCGATGCCGCGCACCGCGCGGGACGTGGTCCAAGATCTGCATGCGTTACTGGCCGCCGCCCACCTTCCGGGCCCGTACGTTCTGGTCGGTCACTCGCTCGGCGGGCTGTTCATCCGGTTGTATGCCCAGACGTACCCGGCTCAGGTGCGGGCCCTGGTGTTCGTCGACGCGTTCCCGGTCGAGATACCGAGTCTGCTCGGACCGGACTGGCCGACGTATCGCCAAGCGTTGGACCAGCCGTTGGCCCAGTTCGCGAATTCGCCGACGTTCGAGGAGATCGACATCGACAAGAGCGTCGAACAAGTCGGCGCGGCCCCGGCTTTCCCGCCGGTCCCGACCGTCGTGCTGACGAGGACCGAGCCGTTCGCGATCCCGGGCACCGTTGCACCCGAGGAGGGCGCGAAGCTGGAACAGGCGTGGCGAGACGCCTCCGCGGATCTGATCGCGCTGCGGCCCCAGACCCCGCACCTGATCGCCACCGGCAGTGACCACTTCATCCAGGTTCACCAGCCCGATGTGGTCGCGGCCGGGGTACGCCTGGCGGTGCAGCGGTCGGACCCGAACCGCTGACCGGTCAGAAGAACGTCCCGGCGTGCGGTGCCTCGGGGACCGCGAACAGCCGATCGGCCACATCCAGCGCCACCGGATCGTCGGCGCGGGCCAGGCCGGCTTCGGCGAGGCTGCGCCAGGTTGTGCCACCGAGCAGCGCGGCGCCCAGTCCCTCGATCCCGACGCGGACGTCGGCGCCGCGCGTCGTCGGTTCGGCGCCGTCACCGGTGATGCTGAAGTTCGCCGAATTATCCGGCAGCAGTGGGTCATTCACCGCGATCGTCACGATTCCGTCGCCGACATAGGAGCGTGCCGCCAGCGCACGCTGCGCGTCGATGACCCGCAGCCATGTTTCGTCGTGCACCGCGGTGACCTTCACCGCCCGGCGGTCGAGGAACAGCCAGGGCAGCGTGTCGTCGAGGGGAAGCATCCAAAACAGCACGCGGTCAACCAGATCCAGGCCGAGCAGGAAACGCAGCAACCCGAGATACGCGTCGGCGGTGGGTGCGAAGAAGTCTTCGACCACCACGGTGCGCTGCTCGCTGACGAACCAATTCTCGGTATTGATCGGCCGGTAGCGGACGAAACCCGATTCGGCGCCCCGGTCGCCGTGCACCGCGACATACCAGGCCCCCGAAGACGATTCGGTGCGAAGCCGGGCGCTTTCCCACCACACGCCGGGACGGTCGATGGTGCCGGGCCGAGACGGTCGATTGGTGTCATAGATGCGGGGCAGGAGTTCCCAGACCACGGCGGCGTCCAGCAGGCGCACCGGACCGCCCGACCCGACTTCGGGCCGAAACGCCGCCCGCGCGGTCGTGATTTCCACGCTCTGAAAGGAACTGGCCACCCCGTAGCCGTACCGGCCATAGATGGTGGCCTCCGAGGCCCGCAACGATGCGACCACCTCGCCGCGCGCGGCGACGTCGTGCAGCTGGTGGCCGACCAATGCGGTGGCGATGCCGCGCCGGGTGAAGGACGGCAGCACGCCGATGTGGGTCACGGCGGCGTGGTTCACCGTGGCCCCGCCGGGAAGGGTCAGCGTGCTCGTCACGGCGTCCGCGGTCCCGACGAGTTGTCCGTCGACGAACGCGCCGATGGTGCGGCCGGGGTCGAGCAGCTTGGTGATCTGGCCGGGCGGCAGGTTCGACAGCGGCGGCAGACCCACCATCGCGGTGCGAAACAATCTGGCCGCGGCGATGAGCTCGTCCTCGGTGTCGAGAACCCGGATCTCGGTGCTCATTGGGTCATCATGTCTGTATGGCGCACAAGGTCACCCGACGGGTGCGATCCCCGCGTTGGAGATCGTGAAGCCGCGGCCCGAGGACACCGTGCAGGTGACTCCGTCGGGCTTGGAGGTGCAACTGAACGGACCCACTCCGGCGGTGTGGTCGTAGGCCAGAACCGGCGTGCCGATGCCGGCGTTGCCCAGACACGACGTGCCCGTGCAGTTCGTCACCGCGCCGGTGGTGGACAGGCGCACGGACGCGGGCGGCTCGTTCGTTTGGCAGTAGGCCTCGTCGGGGATGCCGGGATCGCGCTGGTAGTCGATCTCGCAACTGATGTTGCGGGACGGGGACAAAAACGCGCACGTCGACGCCGTGCACGCGGGGTTGTCCGCGGTCGCCCGGGGCGCGCCGACACAGCAGCCAACCAAGACGATCCCGAGTGCCGCGATGACCGCACGCTTCACGTCAGCCCCTAACGGTTGGTGTGCCGCAGAAGCTATCAGACGCCGCCGCGCCGCAGGGCCGCTAGCGGATAGGCAACCCGGTCAGCGCACGCGAGATCACCAGACGCTGGATCTCGCTGGTGCCTTCGAAGATGGTGAAGATCTTCGCGTCGCGGTGCATCCGCTCCACCGGGTAGTCGCGGGTGTATCCGTTGCCGCCCAAGATCTGGATGGCCTCGTCGGTGACGTAGACCGCGGCCTCGCTCGCGACAAGCTTGGCCATCGAACCCTCGGCCGAGTCGAAGTTCTGGTTGTTGCGCGCCATCCAGCCGGCCCGCCACACCAGCAGCCGGGCCGCGTCGATGCGGCTCTTCATATCCGCGAGCTTGAACGCCACGGCCTGGAATTCGCCGATCTTGCGACCGAATTGCTCGCGCTGACTGGCGTATTCGAGGGCATACTCGTAGGCGGCCCGGGCCACGCCGACGGCCATCGCTCCGACCGTGGGCCGGGTGCGCTCGAAGGTCTTCATCGCCGCCTGGCCACCCGTGGAGGCACCCGACTTGACCCGGGCGATCCGGGCCTCGAATTTCTCCCGGCCGCCCAGGATGGCGTCCTCGGGCAGGCGGACGTTGTCGAGGACCACCTCGGCGGTGTGCGATGCGCGGATCCCGTGCTTTTTGAACTTCTGGCCTTGCGCCAAACCTTTGGTGTCCGGACCGATTACGAAGCTGGCCTGGCCGCGGGTGCCGAGCTCGGGATAGACCGAGGCCACCACGATGTGCACGTTGGCGATGCCACCGTTGGTGGCCCAGGTCTTGGTGCCGTTGAGCACCCACTCATTGGCCGCCTCGTCGTAGCGCGCCCGGGTGCGGATGCCGCCGACGTCGGACCCCGCGTCGGGCTCCGACGAGCAGAAGGCTCCCAGCTTGGGTTCGTCCGCGGTGCCGAACATTTCGGGCAGCCAGCGGCCCAGCTGCTCGGGGGTGCCGTTGCCGGCCAGCGCCGCCGCGGCCAGCCCGGTGCCCATGATGGACAGCGCGATGCCGGCGTCACCCCAGAACATCTCCTCGAACGCGGTCAGCATCCCCAGCCCGGTCTCTTCGGCGGCCTGCTGCGCGAAGAAGTCGGGGGAGTAGAGCCCCACCTTCGCGGCCTCCTGAATCACCGGCCACGGCGTTTCCTCCCGTTCGTCCCATTCGGCCGCGGCCGGACGGATGATGTCGGCCGCGAACTTGTGCACCCAGTCGCGCACTTCGATCACGTCGTCGGACAGTTGCATGGAGAATGTCACAGCTGTGCTCCTGAATCATTGGTGTTCAAGGGTTTTCGGGGGTTTGTGTACTGGGCGAGGACGCTGACCGTTTGGTTGACCCACGCCTCGAAGTAGCGTTCTTCGTCGGTGTTGCCCGGCAGGCGACCGGTCAGCGCTTGCAGCGTCGCCGCGTAGGACAGCGAGCCGATGGCGACGGCCGCGGCCGCTTCGGGGTCGGGAATGCTGGTGCGGCCGGACCGATTCGACGCGGCCAGCTCGTCGGCGAAGCGTTGGTAGGCGTTGTCGGTGATCACCTGCCACGTCTTCTCATCGAGATCGCCGAGCTCGTCGGGCTCGCGCAGCATGACCTTGAGCAGGTCCTCGCTCTGCTTGAGGTTGCTCCAGATGAGCTGGCCGGCGATGCGCACCGCCCGCTCGACGCTGCCCGGTTGCCCCGCGTCGTATTGCTCGCGCGCGGCCACGATGCTGTCGATCCGGTGCGCGACCGCGGCCTCGAGGAGTTCGCGCTTGGAGCCGAAGTGCTTGTAGAGGGCCCCGGACCCCGGCGCCAGGCCGGATTCTCGCTGAATGTCGGCCACCGACGTCGCCGCATAGCCCTTGGCGGCAAAAAGCCGCAGGGCCGCGGACAGCAGCCGGTCACGTCCGGACGCGAGCATGGTGAGAGAGTACTCACTCACCCTGGTCAGGGCAAAATCGGCCCGGTTTTGGCACGTGACGGGGGAGTGCGCGATGCGGTTAGCGTTAAATTCTTGCGAAACGCCACTGCGCTTGATCGCGCCGAACCGGTACTGCTGTGAGGGTTGTACTCAAGGTTTGTCGAGAAGGATTGGCGAACCCACCGAAGGAGCCTGACATTCGCGTCCTACCGCGTGTACAGCTGCCGATGCGGGTGCTGTCGCTGCGCACCATCGTCATCGTTGCCGCCATATCGGTGATGACGCTCGTGGTCCTGCTGGGCACCTGGGTGTGGGTGGGCGTGACCAACGATCAGTACAGCCAGCTGGATCGTCGGCTCGATTCGGTCAGCAGCCTGGGTGACATCAGCAGCCTGCTCAACAACGCCGAGCACGCGAGTCCGGACCGGCCGGCGCCCGACGGCAACCTGGTGCGCACCGCGCGTATCGGCGGCGTGACCGTCTCGGTGCCCAGCAGCATCGTGTTGCCCCAGCTTCCCGACGGCTATGCCAACACCACGATCAACGGGGTGCAGTACCGGGTCCGCACCTTCACCGCGGGCCCCGCCTCGATAGCGCTGGCCGCGCCGCTGGCCGAAGCCCAGCATCGGATCAACGAACTGCACCTGCGGGTGTTGCTGATCTGCGCCAGCGTCATCGGCGGCACCGTCGTGGTGGGCTGGGTGATCTCGTTGATCATGGTCAACCCATTCCTGCTGTTGGCCCAGCAGGCCCGCGCGATCAACGCCCAGTCCAGTCCGGACGAGGTACAGGTTCGCGGCGTGCGCGAGGCCGTGGAGATCGCCGAGGCGGTCGAGGGAATGCTGGCCCGCATCGGCAAGGAGCA
Organism: Mycobacterium sp. 1245801.1; assembly: GCF_001673055.1. Classification (NCBI taxonomy): domain Bacteria; kingdom Bacillati; phylum Actinomycetota; class Actinomycetes; order Mycobacteriales; family Mycobacteriaceae; genus Mycobacterium; species Mycobacterium sp. 1245801.1. The sequence goes on along the minus strand of NZ_LZKY01000328.1, from coordinate 7,884 downwards.
GCAGCGCACCAAGGCCGCGCTGGAATCGGCCCGCGACTTCGCCGCGGTCGCCTCCCACGAGTTGCGCACGCCGTTGACCGCCATGCGCACCAACCTGGAGGTGCTCTCGACGCTGGACCTGCCACCCGAGCAGCGTCACGAGGTGATCGGTGACGTCATCCGCACCCAGAGCCGCATCGAGGCCACGCTGACCGCGCTGGAGCGGCTGGCCCAGGGCGAGCTGACGACCGTCGACGACTTCGTCCCGTTCGACATCACCGAGCTGCTCGATCGCGCCGCCCACGACGCCCTGCGCGTCTATCCCGATGTGGAGGTCTCGCTCGTGCCGTCGCCGACGGTGCTGATGATCGGGCTGCCCACCGGGCTGCGGCTGGTGATCGACAACGCCATCGCCAACGCCGTCAAACACGGCAACGCCGGCAAGATCCTGCTGACCGTCGGCAGTTCCGGGGAGGGCGTGGAGATCGCGATCGACGACGACGGCACCGGGGTGCCGGAGTCCGAACGTGCCACGGTCTTCGAGCGGTTCGCCCGGGGCTCGACGGCCTCGCGGTCGGGCTCGGGGCTGGGCTTGGCGCTGGTCGCTCAGCAGGCCGAATTGCACGGTGGCACAGCGGCATTGCAGACGAGTCCGCTCGGTGGCACCCGGCTGCTGCTGCGGTTGGCCGGTGACGGGCGCGGACCGGCCTAGCGGCGGATCGCTTTGGCCGGCCCGCCCCCGCGTGCACCGCGCCGTCGATATCGCACAATGAGGCATGCTCGGCCACCTCGGCATCAACGTGCCCGATCTGTCAGCCGCGAAACGGTACTACGACGCGCTGATGCCCCTTGTCGGTTTTGAGCCGTTCTTTCATGCCGACGACGAGTTTTCTTATCGGCCCGCCCAGAACAAGCCGGGCACTTTCCTGTTCTTCTATCCAGCGCTCGAGCCGCACGAGTACTCAGCGCAGCAAGCGGGGCTGCAACACCTGGCATTCATTGTGCGGCACCGGTCGTCGGTGCGAGCCGTGCACGATCATGTCGTTCGAATCGGCGGTACGGTCATTCACCCGCCGGGCCATTTCCCGCAATATCCCGGCCATTATTACGCCACGTTCTGGTATGACCCATTCGGCATCAAACTCGAAGCGGTGTGCCATCACGAACGTGATTAAATAAAGCGGCATCGCAATGCACAGAAGGTGGCGGAGGTGCATTTGTGGCTGCCGAGTCTTGAGTGGCGACTGAGGTTTATTGACGACTCCGTCTGGGAATCCAGTGATTTCACGCTTGGGACTGGTGTTGCATAACTGAATTTCGGGCCTTGAGTCCGGCCATAGTCGCAGTGAATACAAGATCAACGAAACCGCACTACACTAAGGCCCCAAGTACGTGGATTTGGGTTGAGCGTTCGGAGGGAAATCATGGTTGTGTCAGTCGGGCCAGAAACGGTTCTGGCGTCCTCGAGCACCGAGACGGCAATCAGCGCGGAGACCGAAGCGGCCGCCTCGGCGGCGGCGCCCGTCCTGCTGGGGGTGCTGCCCATGGGTGGGGACCCCGATTCGGCCATGTTCGCCGCGGCGCTCAACGCCTGCGGCGGTAGCTATCTGGGCGTAGTGTCCGAGCACGCCGCCCAGCGCGGCCTGTTCGCCGGCGCGCAGAGCATCGCCTCGAGCACATATGTCGTCACGGAGCTCATGCGCAGCTTGACGATGGCAATCGGGGCCTAGGGCCCAGCGACGTAAAAGGGGGAAGTACGCATGGCCGATCCGGGGTGGGCTGCGCGTACGCCTGAGGAGAACGACCTGCTGCTCAAGGCGGGGGCCGGCGTCATCACTCACCTGGCCAACCAGGCCGCCTGGACCGCCTTGGCGGCAACCCATCACGGCGCCAGCATCGCGTCGACGATCAACACCGTCGCGACGTCGGCGAGCTGGACGGGCTCGGGTTCGTTGGCCTCGGCGGCAAACGCGACCGCACTGAACGCGTCACTGCACGGGCTGGCCGGCTGGGTCGACGTCAAACCGGCGGTGGTCTCGACCGCGGTCTCGGCATATCAAATGGCTTATGGATCAATGCGTCCCGCGCCCGAGTGCATCGAAAACCGCACCGAGACCGCGACCGACTACGGCATCAACCCGCTGGTGCTTGGCGCACTGACCCCGCGCATCACGTCGCTGGAGCTCGAATATTTCGGGTCGATGTGGCCGAACAACTCCGCCGTCGGAGCCAGCTACGGAACGATCCTGACGGCCCTGTCGCAAAGCCTGACCATTCCGCCGCCGGTCGCCACCATGGGCGCATCACCGGCCGCGCCCGCGCAGGCCGCCGCGGCGATCGGCGAGTCCGCGGCGGAACAAGGGGCCGGTGACGGCATGCGCGCCGCCATGCAGAGCGCGCAGACCGGCACGCAGGGAGCCGGCCGGGCGGCCTCGGGTGGCCAGGACTTCATGAGTCAGGCCACCTCGTTGATGCAGCCGGCGCAGCAGCTGATGGGAGCGGTCCCGCAGGTGATGCAGGCCCCCATGCAGATGATGCAGGCGCCGATGCAGATGATGCAGCCGCTGATGGGCATGTTCTCCAATCCGGGTGCCCTGGGCATGGGCGGGGCGACCCCGGCCGTCTCGACGGTCTCGGCCACCACCGGGCTCTCCGCGGCGGAGGCCGGCGTCGGCGGGGGCGCATCCGTGGGCGGTGCGGGCGTGCCCGCAACGAGTTTCACCCGTCCGGTCAGCGCCTTCGAGCCCGCCACCGGTGGCCGGCCGGTGGGACTGCGACCGGCCGGGGCACTAGGCGCCGAGGCCCTGCGACCGCAGACCACGACGATGGGTGGTGCTCCGATGGGCGGTATGCCCGTGGGGCACGGGGCGGGAGGCGACCGCGGCTCCCGTGACAAGGCCGACCAGCCCGCGACCGTGCGGGTCGTCGACGCTCGAGTGTGAAGCCAACCCCCTGGTGAAAGGTGAATCGACAGGTCCAAATAGCCGCCATACACTTCGCTTCATGCCCTCACGGGGGGCGGCCCACCGGAGAAGGAGAATTCCGTGACAATCAAAGTGACACCGCAAATGCTTCGCGATGCTTCCAACGCTATCCAAGCGAACATGGAGCACGCGATCGGGATTGGCCAGGGATACGTCGCCAATCAAGAAAACGTGATGAACCCATCCACCTGGTCTGGCTCTGCTGTGACGGCGTCGCACGCGACGGCCATCGAGGTTCAAAACGACTTGAATAAAGTCTTGACCGGCGGCACGCGTCTGGCCGAGGGCCTGACGAAGGCGGCGGCGCTGATGGAAGGCCACGAGGCGGATTCCTCGCACGCCTTTAGCGCGCTATTCGGCGGCCACGGCTCCTGATCACACAGTCATTCGTCATTTCATTAATGGTCTTTTGAAAGGAAATTCACCATGTCCGACCCGATCACTTATAACCCGGGAGCCGTAGCCGACTTCGCCACCGACGTCGCCTCCCGCGCCGGCCAGTTGCAGTCGATTTTCGACGACACCTCCAACCGCACGCACGCCCTGCAGGAATTCTTCGCCGGCCACGGCGCATCGGGCTTCTTCGAGGCCCAGGCCCAGATGCTGTCCGGGCTGCAGGGGCTCATCGACACCATCCGCCAGCACGGGGTGACGACCTCCCACGTGCTGGACAACGCGCTCAGCACCGACCAGCACATCGCCGGGCTGTTCTGAGTCCGCACAACCACACCGAGACAAACAAGGGTGGGGCAGATGCGCCGGGCGTATGTGCCCCACCTTTTGGGTCTCTTATCCACCGGTCGGGCGTCCCACTGAGTGAGGTAAGGCGACATGCTGACCACGACGGTCGACGGCTTATGGGTCTTGCAGGCGATCACCGGGGTGGAGCAAACCTGCCCTGAGCTGGGCCTGCGGCCCATGCTGCCGCGTCTGGACACCCCCGAGCGCGCCCGCAGCCACCCCGCGGCCGCGGAGCTGATGGCCGCCGGTGCGCTCGATGAGGCCGGCGAGGTCGACCCGATGATCCGGGAGTGGCTGACGGTCCTGCTGCGGCGCGACCTGGGGCTGCTGGTAATGATCGGGGTCCCAGGCCGCGAGCCGACGCGGGCATCGATCTGCCGTTTCGCGACGTGGTGGGTGGTCCTGGAACGGCACGCCGACATGGTGCGGTTGTATCCCGCCGGCACGGCCAACAACGAGGCATCGGCCAGGGACCTGGTGGTGGGTCAAATCGAGCGGCTGTGCGGCGTGGCCGAGGCGGCGCCGCTGCGCCCGGTCACCCTGGACACCGAGCAGCTATTGAGCTCGGTGCGCGACACCGCCAGCCTGCGATCGTTCCTGCTGGAACAACGCCTCGACGCCGACCAGCTGCAGATGGTGCTGACGGCCGCCGATCCCGCGCGGTCCGCGCACGCCAACATCGTCGGCCTGCAGGCCGGGGTGGGGCCCGACGAATTGGCACGGATCGCCGTCGGGGATGCGACGGTGTCCATCGTCGACACTCCCGCCGGCCGGATCTGCATCGAGAGCGTGACCTCGGGGCAGCGTCAGTACCAGATTCTTTCGCCCGGGTCGCGCACCGACATCGGCGGCGCGATTCAACGGCTCATCCGCCGATTGCCCGCGGGCGACGAGTGGCACTCGTATCGACGAGTGGTGTGACGGTGCGCCGCAAGCGAACTGCCGAAAGTAACTTAGATAACCAAAGCCTTGGAATAGCAACGTCTGTCGTGCTTGAAAGGTTTCTGAACGAGTAAACGCGGTATCGCCAACCGTGTTAGCATCTCGTCGTGACGAGCCCTTGGAATGACCCGAATATGTCGGACGAAGGAGCGCTCAGACGGGGGGATCCGTCAGGGGCCAGCAACTTCCCGGATTCGGTATCGGACACCATGCGTATTACCGATCTGGCCGCGCCGCGGAAAATTCCACCAGGGTCAGGCTGGCGGAAATTCATTTACACCATCTCTTTTCATAAAATAAATCCCGGCGAGTCCCCCCGGGAACGGCACTACCGGGATTTGCAGAATCGCATCCGGCGGCATATTCGACGGCAATACGTCATCACGGTCGTCTCCGGCAAGGGCGGCGTGGGCGTCACCACGCTCGTCGCCTGCCTCGGGGGTGTGTTCCGGGAATGCCGGCCGCAGAACGTGATTGCGATCGACGCCGTCCCGGGCTTCGGAACGCTGGCCGACCGCATCGACGAATCCCCGCCCGGCGATTACACCGCGATCATCAACGACACCGATGTCCAGGGTTACGCGGATATCCGAGAACATCTGGGCCAGAACGTCATTGGGCTTGACGTCCTGGCCGGCAACCGGACCTCCGACCAGCCCAGGCCGCTGGTGCCCGCGATGTTCTCCGGGGTGCTGTCGCGCCTGCGACGCACCCACACCGTGATGATCGTCGACACCTCCCCTGACCTCGAACACGAGGTGATGAAGCCGGTATTGGAGAACACCGACACGCTCGTGTTCGTCTCCGGCATCACCGCGGACCGGTCACGCCCGGTGCTGCGGGCGGTGGACTACCTGCGGTCGCAGGGCTACCACGAGTTGGTTTCGCGCAGCACCGTAATTGTGAACCACACCGACCAGATCACCGACAAGGACGCGTTGGCGTACTTGACCGAGCGTTTCACCAAGGTCGGCGCGACGGTCGAAGTGCTGCCGTTTGATCCCCACCTCGCCAAAGGTGGCATCATCGATACCGTTCACGAGCTCAAGAAGAAAACGCGATTGCGTCTCTTCGAAATCACCGCAGGGCTGGCGGACAAATACATTCCTGACGCCGAGCGGTCGGTGCTGTGACAGCGCCGCATAAGGTCGCTTTCCCGGCGCGTTGTGCGGTCAACATTTCTTACGAAAAGCATCTGTGTTCCCAGGTGTTTCCCGCCGGAATTCCGATGGAGGGATTCTTCGAGGGAATGGTCGAGCTGTTCGACGCCGACCTGAAGCGCAAAGGCTTTGACGGCATCGCATTGCCGGCGGGCAGCTACGAACTGCACAAGATCAACGGCGTCCGGCTCGACATCAACAAAAGCCTCGACGAGCTGGGCGTCCAGGACGGCGACACCCTGGTGCTGGTGCCCAGGGTGGACGGCGAGTCGTTCGAACCGCAGTACGAGTCGCTGTCCACGGGATTGGCGGCCATGGGCAAGTGGCTGGGCCGCGACGGCGGCGATCGGATGTTCGCGCCGGTGACGCCGCTGACCGCCGCCCACACCGCGGTCGCGGTGATCGCCATGGCGGTCGGGGTCGTGGTGGCCCTGACGCTGCGCGCCCGGACATTCACCGACGGCCCCGTCCCGGCCGCGGTCGCCGGCGCCGTCGGTGTCCTGCTGCTGGTGGCCACGCTGGTGGTGCGCAGCGGGTGGCGGGAGCGGCGCGACCTCTTCAGCGGCTTCGCGTGGCTGGCGGTCCTGTCGCTGGCCACGGCCGGGGGCTGCGCGCCGCCGGGGCGGCTCGGCGCGGCACACGGGCTGATCGGCGCCGTCATCGTAATCCTGGGCGCCATCGCCATCGGGGTGACGGCGCGGAACCGCTGGCAGACCGCGGTGGTCACCGCGGTGGTGACGGTCTTCGGGGTGCTGACCGCCGTCGCCGCCGTCCGGATGTTCCGGCCGGCCTCGGCTCAGGTGCTGGCGGTCTGCGTCTTGGTCGGACTGCTTGTGCTGGTCCGGATGGCTCCCCTGATCGCGCTGTGGGTCGCCCGGGTCCGGCCGCCGCATTTCGGATCGATCACCGGGCGGGACCTGTTCGCGCGGCGCGAGGGGATGCCCGTCGACACCGTGTCCCCGGTCAGCGAGGACGAATCCGAAGACGAGGACAATGAATTGACCGACATCAGCGCGCGCGGCGCCGCGATCGCCGCGTCGGCGCGGCTGGTCAACGCGGTCCAGGTGGGACTGTGCGTCGGCGTGTCGATAGTGCTGCCCGCCGCGGTGTGGGGCGTGCTGGCGCCGGGGCGCCCGTGGGCGTGGTTGGCGTTGGTGGTGGCCGGCCTGGTGGCCGGCATCTTCCTGACCCAGGGTCGCGGGTTCGCCGCCAAGTATCAGGCCATCGCCCTGGTGTGCGGGGCGTCCGCGGCGGTGTGCGCGGGCGTGGTCAAGTATGCCGTCGCCGCGCCGCACGACGTGATGGCCGGGTTGATGTGGCCCGCGGTGGCGGTGGCGACCTTCGCCGCATTGGGTTTGGCCGCAGCGCTTTTGGTGCCGGCGATGCGGTTTAGGCCATTCATCCGGTTGACCGTCGAGTGGGTGGAAGTGCTCGCGTTCATCGTCTTGCTGCCAGCGGCGGCGGCCTTGGGAGGGCTCTTCACGTGGATTCGCCACTGAGAAGGGCCGCGGCGGTGGCCGCCGCTGTCACATTGGTCGCATTATCATCCAATACCCCTGTCGCGCTTGCCATTACACCACCACCGGTGGATCCGGGTATGGTGCCGCCGGACGGTCCCCCGCGATCCGATCAGCCGATGCGCCGTGCCAACAGCTGCTCGACCCCGATCACCGTGCGCAACCCCGACGTGGCGCAGCTGGCCCCGGGCTTCAACCTGCTCAACATCACAAAGGCTTGGCAGTACAGCACCGGCAACGGGGTGCCCGTGGCCGTCATCGACACCGGCGTCACCCCCAACCCGCGACTGCCGGCGGTCCCCGGCGGCGACTACATCATGGGTGAGGACGGCCTATCGGATTGCGACGCGCACGGCACGATCGTCAGCTCGATCATCGCCGCTGCGCCCCAAGGGATCTTGCCGATGCCGCGGCCGATGCCCGCCACTCCCGCGTTCCCGCCGCCGGCGGGCCCGCCGCCGATCGCCGGCGCGCCGCCCCCGCCGGTCGAGGTGCCGCCCCCGGTGGCGGCGGGGGCGGAAGCACCTGGGTGATGGTCACCGGGGGGGGGGGTGGTGGGGG
>NZ_LZKY01000327.1:0-759 GCF_001673055.1 Mycobacterium sp. 1245801.1 | reverse complement strand
ACCGTCCGGGGTGATCGCGAACAGGTCGCTAGCGCGGCCGCTGGCGCCACCCGGGGCGAACTGTGCGGCGACCCGCTCGCGCTCCATCTCGTTCAGCCGCTCACGCGCCCGCTCGTCGAATCCAGCGATGATGCGCCGCTCGTCGTCGGTGATCGTCCACGAGCCCTCACTAATCGACCACAGCGGGTTGCCGGCGTTCTGCACATGAGCGGCCGGGCTGTCTGACATCTGCCAATCAACCAGCTCGTCGACCTCGTCCCGCGCGAGCGGGTCGCCGCACAGTTCGCCCCGGGTGGCGCCAGCGGCCGCGCTAGCGACCTGTTCGCGATCACCCCGGACGGTGAGCGTATCGAGCCGGACGCCGACGGGGTGCTGCGCTGCCAGCCCGAGGACCGGGTGGTCATGCTGGTGCCGGGCGGCAACGCCGGCGCGGCGGTAGCCCTGGCGGACAGGCGCGGCAGCGGCGGCGGCATCGACGCCGTTATGGCCGCGGCGCTGAATTGGCAAGCGCGGACGGTGTGCGTCGAGGCGCCGCAGGTCCTCTATTACCGCGCCTACGGCCGCACCGGCGTGGTCCACTCGCCGTTCCGTGCGGAAGGGCGCGGCGAGAGTTTGGGACCAGTTAGGGGACCAGTTGACGATTCTGTCTGTGACGAGAACGTGACATGATGCAGGTTATGCGTGGTGCGCCGTCAGGGTTTCGAACCCCGGACCCGCTGATTAAGAGTCAGCATCCGTTGTATGATATGCTGGCGTTTG
>NZ_LZKY01000326.1:0-3770 GCF_001673055.1 Mycobacterium sp. 1245801.1 | reverse complement strand
GTTGGTGCCGATCTGCGCGATCAGGTCGCTTTCGCTGGCAGCCTGCTGACGACCGCTCAGCACAACTTGCGTGGACGCGGGACCGCAATCCCAATACTGTTCCTGCGGGGTGATCGAATGGTCGTAGTCGAGAACAAGTTCGGACACTGTTGGCTGCTCCTGGTCGTCGTCTAGGTACGCGGAAATCTCTGCTTCGGACGGCATGTTGGACGTGATGGATTCGATGTAGTGCTCCTGCGAAGGCTGGGCGTTGCCCTGCCAGTCGCTGGGGGAGCCGACCTGCCCCACCACCACGGCCATCCACTTGGCCTGGTCGTAGTCGGAGCCACCCTCGGGGAACGGACCGGCGACAGGAAGCCGATACTGAAGCTGGTCGGCCAGCGCCTTCACGTGACTGTCGAGGTCGGTGCCGATGCCAGGGAGTTGGTAGTCCACGAACCCCAAAGTGGGGTTACCTGAGGGGTTATCGCCTTCCGCTACGGCGAACCCGAGCAGCATCCGCCACATGCTCTGCACGATGCCGTACTTCCGGAATTCCTCGAGGAGTTCGGTGTTGATCATTGGCCGTTACCGCCGGAACAGTTTGTTGACGCCGTTGCTGATCCGCAACGTCAGGTCACCGTCATTGGGGGTAAGCGGCAGGTCGGCGCCTTCGTCGTGGTAGCTGATCAGGTCCGACGTGGCGGGGTCGCCGGTGTTGCGGAACACCGCGGCGGCAGCGCATTCGGTGGGCGGATCAGTTGCCGGCACATTCTCGAACACCGGGTCGTCGCAATCCACCGCGCCAGCCGTCGACGACTTGCCGCCCACCGCAGCGGAAACCGCGACGCGGGCGTCTTCGGGGATGTCCGACAGGAACTCATCACCAGCCGAATCCGCTGTGTACTTGGTGATGTCGAGAAGTACGAAGCAGATGTCGTCGTCGCGCCAACTGATGTCACCGTTGTTCGCTTTGTCGCGATACTTATCGTAGAGAAAACTCATGGGTTAATCCCTTTCGTGTCAGGCCCATTCGATGAGGGTGTATCCGTCGCCGCCCTTGCCACCTTGGACGCCGTTGCTGAAGTAGGCTTGGCCGGCGCCGCCGCCGCCGCCGCCGTACAGGCCGCCGTCGCCGCCGGGGCCGCTGTACGAGTTACCGCCGCCACCGCCGGCGCCGCCATGCCCTGCGGCCGCGTCGGCCGGTTTGGCGCCCGGGTTGCCGTGCAGCCCACCGGTTACGGTCTTGGAGTTGCCGCCGTTGCCGCCGGCCTGCGCGCCGCCCAGCGAGGGGCCGCCCACGCCGCCGCCCGCGCCGACGTCGTCGGTGGTGTCGCTCTCGCCCGAGTTCTTGCCGTTGTGGAGCTTGCCGGTGGCGTCTATGCCTGCGGCGGTTGCGATACCGCCGATGCCAGCCGTGCCACCGCCGGCAGTCAAGTTGACAGCACCAGATGTGAACATGGATGCGGTGCCGTTGCCGTTGCTTCCCCGGGCTGCGCCGATGCCACGTGTCACCGTGTAGGTGTCGCCGAGTACTTCCCTTGGCACCCAGATGCGGTCGACGCGGGAACCGCTGCCGCCGCCCCGTGTGACGCCAGCCCAGCCGCCGCCGTCCGTGGTGTTCGAACCTGCGGCGCCAGCACCGATGAGGGTGACCCAGCAGCCTTTCGCGCCAATCGGGACCGGCTGAGCTGTTTTGTTGGTGTTCTCCACCGTGAACGGCCTGTAACCACCTTCGGCGGTCAACTCACCGAAGGCGATCTGCGGCGGGATGCCAGGGAACGAATACTCCACATCCACAGGGCTCACCGTCACCTGCGGCGGGATGCTGTCAACGCGAATGGTTTGCGCTGCCCGGTAATTCGGGCGGTTCTGCGACCCCGGGTATAGATGCTGCGCGATGTCATACCAAATCCGGGACAGCGCCGCCAAAATGTATGGGGAGCTGGTTTGCATGTTCTCCCACACCGCGATGGTCGTTCCGGTCCGCGGCTCGAACATCACGCAGCAGTCATATCCAGGCCAGGATCCATCGCTGCCGTACCAGGAACCGACGTTGATGAAGCCGCCGAGGCCGTAGCCAAATTGGGCTGGACCGGAGTGGTCGGTTCCGTACCAGTCCGCCGCTCCTGCATCCGCGAAGGTCGCCATACGCAAGGCGTGTGACTCGGGAGTGAGGAGTGTTCCGTCCCTTAACTCTTGGCACCACTTCTGCAGATCGGCAAGGTTGGTCCACATGCAACCCGCGGCGTCGACATAACTCGGGTCCAGCGCGGTGATGTCGTTGTTGAACAGCGGCCCGATAATAGGAAGGCTAACCAGCGGATTAGCCCAGTACCCGTTAGCATGCGGGTTGGGGGCTACAGCGTTGGTCGGCCAGGACGTTTCCGTAAGTCCCAGCGGCACAAGGATGTCCTGCGTGATGACATCAATGCGTGACCTTCCGGTGACCGCCTCAAGGACATATCCGAGCAGCATGAAATTGCTGTTGGTGTACTGGTAGGCCGTTCCCGGGGTGAACCCCGACGGTTGGCTTCTGACGAACGCCAACCACTTCTCCCGTGGCCAGGGAAGCGTTGGCCACCAAAGCATTTGCCACACCATGCCGTCGATGTTGGTGTAGCCCTGCTCATTCACGACACCAGAGCGCATCATCAAGAGGTTTTGAATGGTGATGATGTTTCCGTTGGCCACGCCGCTGACGTACTTGTCCAGGGTGTCTGACAGTTTTAGCTTGCCCTGGTCAACCTGCATCAGGATCGCCGTCCCGATAAAACTTTTCATCACACTGCCCATGCGGAAGTGGTCATCAAGCGAGAGGGCTCGCCCGCCGATGGATGCTGTGCCGTACGCCTTGGCCATCGACCCTTTCGGACTGATGATGGACACCGCGGCGCCGGTCTGCCCCTGGTTCAATGCGCGGGTCACGATGGTGTCGATCGCGGCGATGTCCTCATCGGGCAGCGGATCGCCGGCCGTGTCATCACTTAGCGTGGTCACCGAAAGCGGCGCAGACGCAGCGGATTCAAACCCATCGGCATTGACAGACTTGGCGGTAAACGAGTATTCGGTTCCCGGCCAGAGCCCCGTGAAGACGAACGTGCGCGACGCCTGCGGGGTGGTGTTGTACTTCACGCCGTTGGCGTAGAAGTTGTATCGCGGGCCGGCGCCCGCCCCCACTGCGGTGACCGTTGCCGTGGTTTGGGTCACCGAGACGAACGTCAGCGATGTTGGCGCAGTGGGGATTGGGGCCTGCCCATCGGGTGACCACACCTGCTGGTAGGTGTCGCCGTTCCAGATGTACATGCCCTGCGGGTCAACGAATTCCGAGCCGTCCCATACCTGTGGGTGGGCGTCGGCGTACCCGGACTCCGATGACCCGGCGTACAGGGTCACGAGCCGGACTCCGGGACAACCACATACAGCACGCCGTCATCGCCCGTGGCGGGAAGCGTCGACCCCATCCACAAGCCCTTGGCGGCGCCGATCGCGGTAACCAGGCCCGTCAACACGCCCTCCAGGTCGGTAACGTCATCTATCGTGTGCGTGTGCGCCGACGGCGTGAACGTGGTGGGCTTTCCGGTGATCTGGCTCCAGTTCGAGGCGCCCGAAGGGCCTTGGATGCCCTGAATGCCTTGCACGCCTTGCGGTCCGCGGAATTGATATCCGGTGCCCTGACTAGGCCAGGCACCGGCCGTGCGGACGTACAGCAACCCGTCGGCGTTGACCACGTAGGCGTCGCCATTGGATGCTGTGCCGGGAAGGTCTGCGTAGGTGTCGACCGAACCTGT
>NZ_LZKY01000325.1:0-2275 GCF_001673055.1 Mycobacterium sp. 1245801.1 | reverse complement strand
CCACCCAGACGAAGACGCCCAGCAGTCCCGCGGCGGAGTAATCGCACAGGACACCGAGCAGCTCGTCGGTATGCAGGTGAGGCGAGACGATCACCGTGAGTGCGTTGTCACTGGATACCACCATGGTCAGAACGTCCCGCCTTCGGGAATCACCACGGGCGCACCGCCGTCGAGCACCGGACCGCCCGCCGCCGCGCCGGCCGCCAGCGCCTCGGCCTCGTGCTGGATCAGGTTGATCAGCGCGCCGGTCGCCGCGTACACGTCGGGTGCCAGGTCGCGGAACATCGGCGTGTTCGACGCCGTGGTGCGCGTCGGCACCGTGGTGAACGCCCCGCCGGGGGTGGCCCCGGCCATGTCCGCCGGAAGATACTGCGCCGCAACGTCGCGGATGGTGGTCAGCCACTCGATCGCCGCCGCGGCGCGTGCGTCGGCGGTCTGGGCCTCGGCGACCCCGGGCACCCGGGACTGCACGCCGGGTGTACTCGAGATCCCTTGCAGGAATTCACGTAGCAGCCCCTGGGCGGACAGCGCGACGATGCCGCTCGCGGGGTCTTGCGAATGCGCGTCGTAGAGCTCGCGCAGCACGCTGTAGGGCCGCAGCGATCGCATCACCGGCGGCTCGTGCGATTGCGCGATCGCCAGCAGGATCGATTCCAGCACCGCGGGCAACCAGTCGTAGGGGGCATGGAACGCCGACGGCGGCGTCAGCAGCGGGTTCGGGAAGTTCAGCCACTGCCCGCTGTCGGCGTCGTAGATCCGCACCGGCTCGGTGAACGGCGACGCCGGGATCTGGATGCGGCCCAGCAGCTGACCGACGAACCAGCCGCCGGTCATGGTGCGCCGCTGCTCATCGGTCATCGGCAGGGACGCCGAAAGCGGGCGGGAGCGACGGTATTTCCAGAAGGCGCCGCGCCCGGGCCCCGCGGTCTGCGCCCACTGCTGGGCGGCGGGCTTGAGCACCGAGTCGAACGCCAGCGGCGAATAGTTCGGATACGAGCCGAAGATGTCGATGCGGGTCACGCTGTCCTCGTCGGACAGCGAACGCCCGTAGTTGTCCTTCGTCGCCTGGTCGATGCGCGGATTGTTGCGGATCACCTCGAACAGTTCCCGGTCGACGGGTTGACCGGCGAACGGAATCTCGGAGAACTTGTAGCGGTACTCGGTCTGCTGACCGGGGTGCACCCGCTGCAGGGCCTGGTCGTTGACGCTGGCCAGCGGTCGCGCCAACGACAGCGCCTCGGCGAACTTGGTGGCGATGTCGCGACGGCGCGTCACCAGTTCGGACTCCGAGGCGCCCGCGCCCTGCACGTAGTCGCGCAGCGACACCTTGCAGAATTCCGCGAACGACTCCCCGGGCCGCTCGACGTACAGCCGGGCCCGGCGCAGCAATTCGACTGGGCGGGTGTGGATGTCGAACTGCGCGATCGAGGGCACCCGGGCGCGGCCCGTCTCGGGGTCGGTGCCCAGCGCGCGGGTGACCCAGGTGGCGGTGCGCTCGATCAACCCGCCGGGTGCGGCCACACCGCCGGTGGTCTGCCACTCGCCCAGGATCACCCGCGCGGTCGCCTCCTCGATGGCCGACTGCAGCGGGATCATCGCGTTGGCGCCGGCCACCGCCTTGGGCAGATCGGCCTCGTAGCGTCCCTTGAAGGCGGTCGAATTGATCAGCAGCACTTCATTGTTCGCTTCGGCGAACCGGCTGGGCACCAGCTCGTCGGCGTCCGCCGGCCAGGCCGCGTACTGATCGGTGGCCAGGCGGGCCAGCCCGACGTCGGTGGGCGGCTCCGAACGGGCGATCTCCAGCTGAATCATGGCCTCGCTGAGCCGATCCCGCAGCGGCACCAGCAGTTCCACACCCACCACGCGCATCACGTCGGCGATGCGGGCGGCCGCGTCGGCGAACAGCTGACGGCGCACCGTCGCGCGGAATCCGTCCACCACGGCCGCCACCACCTGGTCGGTGTTCGTCATCACCCCGTGCAGGGACCTCAGTCCGGCGTCCACCTGCGGCGAGATCGCCACGATGTCGGGCGGGCCCATGTTGCCCAGCTGCGCAACCCCGGCGGTCAGCTGGTCGTCGATGTGGCGGCGCAGCTGATCGACCACTTCACGCGCAAAGGGCAGCCCCAGCGACGCGATGCCCGCGCCGACCACCTTTTCGAGCCGGTTGGCGAAGTCCTGGTGCCACTGAAAAGCCATGGCGTAGGCCGCATCCGCGCACGCCCGGATCAACTCAGCGCGCCGGTTCTGCACGGCTTGGCGCATGATCGGCACC
>NZ_LZKY01000324.1:0-36602 GCF_001673055.1 Mycobacterium sp. 1245801.1 | reverse complement strand
CTGCTGGCGCTCGAGCACCGGCGCCGCACGGGCGAGGGCGTGTTCGTCGAAGCGGCGATGGTCGATGCCGCGCTCAGCATCGCCGCCGAGCAGGTCATCGAGTACTCGGCGTACGGCGCGCTGCTGGCGCGCGCGGGCAACCGGGGACCGACCGCCGCGCCGCAGAACCTCTATCTGAGCGCCGACATCGACGAATTCGGCCGCCTCGACAGCTGGGTCGCCATCGCCGTGGTCACCGACGAGCAGTGGGCCAGTCTGGCCCGGGCGATCGGGTCACCTTCTTGGGCAACCGATTCCGCGCTTTCGACCCAGGCGGGCCGGCGCCTGCACCACGACCGAATCGATGGCCAGCTCGCCGCCTGGTGCGAGCGCCGCAGCCGCGACGAAATCGTCGCAACCCTGTGGGGCGCCGGAGTGCCGGTGGCCAAGGTCATGCAACCGCACCGGCAACCCGAGCTGGAACAGTTGGCCTTTCGGGATTTCTTCGAAGTTGTCGACCATCCCGTCAACGGCCCGGCTAGGCTCAGCACCGTGCCGATGAGGTTCTCGACCGGTCCCCACAAGTTCCACACCGCGCATGCGCCGTTGCTGGGGCAACACAATCACGAACTGCTGTCCCGATTGGGCCTGTCCGATTCGCAGATCGCCGAGCTGGAAGCCGACGGTGTGATCGGCAGTGCACCGGCGATGCACGCGCGGAGCTGATCGACGATGACGATCGACCCCTCGAACATCCTGCTCACCGACCGCGTCGCCGTGGTGACCGGTGGGGGAGCGGGCATCGGTCGCGGGATTGCCGCCGGCATGGCCGCATTCGGTGCGCGGGTGGCGATCTGGGAGCGTGACCCGCAGACCTGTGCGCAAGCGTCCGAAGCCATCGGGGCCCTGGGAATCGTCACCGACGTCCGAGACGGCAACCAGGTCGACGCCGCCCTGGAACGCACCAGCGCCGAGCTGGGCACGCCGACGATCCTGGTGAACAATGCCGGCGGGGTGTTCTCCTCGCCCCTGCTGGACACCAGCGAAAACGGCTGGGACGCACTGTATAAGGCGAACCTGCGCCACGTGCTGCTCTGCACCCAGCGAGTTGCCCGGCAGCTGGTTGCCGCGGGCGTTGGCGGCAGCGTCATCTCGGTGACGTCGATCGAAGGCGTCCGAGCCGCACCGGGCTATGCCGCCTACGCCGCGGCCAAAGCGGGGGTGATCAACTACACCAAGACCGCGGCTCTGGAGTTGGCGCCGTACGGCATCCGGGTCAACGCGATAGCGCCCGACATCACGCTCACCGAGGGCCTGGCGGCGCTCAACAGCGACGGTGCGGCGGCGGCCATGGCGGACATCGTGCCGCTGGGCCGCCCCGGTCATGTCGACGAAATCGCCGCCGCTGCAGTGTTTCTGGCTTCCGACATGTCGGTCTATGTCACCGGGCAGACGCTGCACGTCGACGGCGGCACCCACGCTGCCAGCGGCTGGTACCACGACCCCCAGACCGGTGACTACCGATTGGGGCCGCCGCCATCGAGCTAGTGGCGGTCGTAAGTGCGGCGAAGCCGGGTGCGGCGGGCCGTCACCATCGAGCTAGTGGCGGTCGCAAGTGCGGCGAAGCCGGGTGCGGCGGGCCGTCACCATCGAGCTAGTGCGTCCAGCCCTCGGCGGCCTGTTCGTCGAAGGTCCGGTCGATGCGCTCGAACCGGCGGCGGATCGAATCCCGGGCGGCCCCGTGCGGCAGCACGTAGAGGCGGTTGGCCAGGATCGCATTGGCCGTCAACCGCGCGACGTCGTCCGCGCTGACCGCCTCGTCCTGCGTCGGCAGTGTCCCGAACGCCCCCTCGGGTGATGCAGACAGCCCATAGTCCGCGCCGCGAATCCGTTCGGAGTTGGAGACCAGCTTGGTCTCCACCACCATCGGGCACAGCACCGACACCCCGATGCCGTTGGGCTTGAGCTCGCGGGCGAGCGTTTCGGCGAGTCCGACGACGCCGTACTTGGCAACGCCGTAGGTCCCCAGGCCGTTGTTGGGCACCAGCCCGGCGAAGGACGCGGTGAATGCGATGTGCCCACCCTTGCCTTGATCGAGCAGCCTCGGCACGAACGCCTCGACGGCATGGATCGAACCCCACAGGTCGATGTCGATCACCCAGCGCCAGTCGTCGTGGCTCGTCTGGGCCATCGGCCCCGCGACGACGATGCCGGCGTTGCTGAACAGGACATCGACCTGGCCGAGCAACCGGAAGGACTCCTCCGCGAGGTGCACCATCTCCTCGAGGTGCCGGACGTCGCAGACCACGCCGTTTGCGTCGAACCCCTCGCCGCGCAGCCGGTTCACCGCCTGTTCCAGCGCGGGCTGATCGACATCAGACAGCACCACGCGGGCGCCCCGCCGGGCGAATTCGGTGGCGGTGGCCAACCCGATGCCGCTCGCACCGCCGGTGATTACCGCCCCGCGTCCGTCGAAATCGTCCATAGATTCCGAGCGTATTACCCGGGCGGTGGGCGGTGTGAGAGGCGTCATGTAGATAGCCTGCTAACTATTAGGGCACCATATAATTATGGCCGCTGCGACCGCTCGCGAAATCGATCCGCTCGCCCTGGAACACCAGGTGTGCTTCGCGCTCGCGACGACCAACCGGGCGGTGTTGGCGGTGTATCGGCCCCTGCTGGAGCCCCTCGGGCTGACCCATCCGCAATATCTGGTGATGCTGGCGTTGTGGGATCACCGCAAGACGCCCGGGGCCGACCGGTTTCCGTTGTCGGTCAAGCAGATCGCCGCGGCCTTGCAGATGGATTCCGCGACGCTGTCGCCGATGCTCAAGCGCTTGGAGGGGCAGGGGCTGATCACTCGTGCCAAGAATCCGGCCGACGAACGCACCACCGATGTGACGCTCACACAGCGCGGAATCGCGTTGCGGGAGAAGGCACTCGAGATCCCGCCCGCCGTGGTGGCGCGCCTGGGCGTGGAACTGGCCGAGCTCGAGAACCTGCATCAGGTCCTTACCCGAATCAACGCCGCCGCCGTGGCAGCCGGCGCACTGCAATCCTGACATCACCCCGAGGAGCCATCATGACCGCCGCGAAACCCAGTCTCTGGCAGCGCATCGGCTATGCCTACGGGCGACGACTGCCCGACTCGATGCGTGACTGGGTGGCGCGCGATCTGGCCGGGGAGGGAGCCATCCGCCGGCACATGATCAGGTGGGCCATACCGCCCCTGTTGGTCCTTGCCCCGTTTTGGTTGCTGCCCGCCTCGCTCTACGTGCACACGGAGATGACGGCGCCGCTCTACATCTGGGCGTTGCTGATAACCCTTGCCCTGAACAAGGTCTGGCGCCGCCACCGGTTGGCCGTTCATGGACTGGATCCGAACCTGGTCGACGTGATCAATCGACAAAAACAGGCGCGGATGCACGAGGACTACATCCGCCGCTACGGGCCGCGACCCGAATCGGCCGAATGGCAGTCCAACAGCAGCCCCTTCTAGCGGCTACTTGAGGCAGCTACCCGCATCGATGGGCAGGGTCACGCCGGTGATGTAGCGGGCCTCGTCCGAGGCGAAGAACAGCACCGCGTTGCTGATGTCGATCGGCTCGACCCAGGGGATCGGCAGCGTGTGGAACAGTTGACAGATCGGCGCCATGTCGTCGGGACCCGGGTTTTCCAGGTCGGGACGGAACATCTTGAAGGTGCCGTCGTTGTGCAGCATGGGCGTCTTGACGTGGGTCGGGTGCACGGAGTTGACGCGAATCATGTGCTGTCCCAGCTCAACTCCGAAGGCGCGCATCAGCCCGACGACGCCGTGCTTGGCCGCGACATAGTGGCCGGTGTGGGGGTAGGCCTTGAGCCCGCCGACCGAGCTGGTCAGGATGATCGAACCGCCGTTGCCGCCCGCGATCAGATGCGGCACACCGGCTTTCACGGTTTTCCACACGCCGGCCAGGTTGATGTCGATCATCTCGGTCCAGTCTTCTTCGCTGGTCTTGTCCAACGTTTCGCCGCCGTTGCCGATTCCGGCGTTGGCCACGATGATGTCGAGCCGGCCGAGTTGCTCGACGCCGGTGTCCACCGCCGCCTTGAGTGCGGCATAGTCGCGCACGTCGACTTCGGCCGTGAAGATCCTGCGGTTGTGCCCCTTGACCAGGTCGGCGGTCTCGGCGAGGTCTTCGGGTGTCGATGCCGGGATCGCGGTGTCCAGCACGCCTTCGCGGATGGGCTTGCAGATGTCGATGGCGATGATGTCGGCACCCTCCTGGGCCAACCGCACCGCGTGGCTGCGGCCCTGACCGCGCGCCGCTCCGGTGACGAAAGCGACTTTGCCCTCAACACGTCCGGTCATGGCTACCTCAACTCCTGACTTGATCGATCGGCACGCCTGCGCCGGAGAACGATGCGTCCGGGACCGCGAGTCTTGCCGCCCTTGAACTCTGTCATTCGGCCGTCGCGGGTGTCAATGACGAATCCGTTTCGGCTATTTGTGGTTCTAGATATTAGAGAATCTCATTCTCACCGGCAAACGGCGTGCGCTATTTGCTCATGGCGAGATGCGGGAACGCGGGGCGTTCGGGCGCTACGCGACGAATCCGCGTGAGCAGAAATCCCATACCTCTTCGGCGGTGATCGGATGCGTCGTCGCGTCGTCGGGCCCGCCGCTGGATTGTGCGATGAACATCACCGTCTGCATGGTCATGGCGGCCACCCGCTTGGGGTTGATGGTGGTGCGCAGCTTGCCGGCATCATGCGCCGCGTCCATCAGTTCGGTCAGCAACGCGAGCAGCGGTGCATGGGCGATCTTGACCTCAGCCGGGTGGGTGACAAGCAGTCGAGGAGCAAAGTCGGTGAACAGCGGGCGCTTGGCCGTCGGGTCCGGGCGGGACGCTTCGTACAGGAGCTGCACGGCGACCTGCAGCCGCTCCAGTGGATCGGCCTGGTTCTCGGTGGCCGCGCGGATCTGGTCGGCCGACCGGCTCAGTGCGTCCTCGAACAGCGCCAGCAGCAACTCGTGTTTGCCGTCGAACTGCAGGTAGAAGCTGCGCAACGACTGGCGGGAGCGGTCAACGACCTCCTGCACGGTAAAGTCCGTGCTGCCCTTTTCGATGATGATGGCCTGGGCGGCGTCGAGGAAGCGCTGAACGCGCTGCGCCGCACGCAATTTCGCCGTCTTGATCGACCGCTCGACCGCACGCTGCTTCCAGGCCGGCTCTTCGCTTGGATTGGTCACGGCCGACTCAGGTGATTGCCGCGCGGGGAGAACATGGTTGGACTCTACCGGAGAACGCCGTGACATCGCTGCGCTCGACCCCCTCACGGATCACGTGTCGGAGATTGTAACTTTCTTACCACGAGAATACTATTCTCTTAGACGTGTGTATGGAAGCGTAATCGCAAGAGTGAACCGCGTCGTCGGCGGAAACCTTGATCTACCGACGTGTGGGAACGCTCAGGAGCAACCCGGGAAGTGCCGTGCAGCTGACGTTTGACGCCGACGTGGAGGCGTTCCGAGCCGAGTTCGTGGCTTTCCTCGACGCACACCTGCCTTCCGAGGCCGAGGCGGTGGTGCGGCCGCAGTCGAGCTCTGACATTCCGGAGTGGGCCCGCCGGTGGCAACGCCTGCTGTTCGACAACGGCTGGCTACAACCCGGCAACCCGCCGGAGTTCGGCGGACGCAACGCGACGCTGCTGCAGCAGTACGTGTACTCCGAAGAGTTGTCGCGCCGGCGGATCTATCAAAGTTTCAATCCCCAGGGCGTCGGGATCATCGCGGCGTCGTTGTTGTCGTTCGGGACGCCCGAACAGAAGCAACGGTGGGCGGTGCCGATCCTGCGCGCGGAAATCACCGCGTCGCTGGGAATGAGCGAGCCCGGCGCGGGATCGGATCTCGCTTCGCTGAAGACGCGCGCGGTGCGCCACTCCGATTCGCAAGGCGACTGCTTCATCGTCAACGGGCAGAAGGTGTGGACATCGGGCGCCCATCACGCCGATGTGTTGCTGACATTCGTGCGCACCGATCCGGATGCGCCAAAACACAAGGGGATCAGCGCTTTACTGATCCCCACCGACACCCCCGGTGTGGTTCGGAGGCCGTTCGCCTCGATGGGTGACATCGAAGACGTCGACTTCAACGAGGTCTTCTTCACCGATGCCCGGGTGCCGGCCGAGAACCTGGTGGGGGAGCTCAACGGCGGCTGGCGCGTCGCGACCGGTTCGCTCGGCCACGAACGCGCGATGCTGTGGCTGGACTACGCGGACATGCTGCACGCGATGACCGTCGAGTCGAGCCCCTCGGGGCCGGTGCAGCGGGACAGCTACGCGACGCTGGTGATGGATTTCTACGCGATGCGGCTACTGGGGTCGGCGACGCTCGCCAAAGCCGCGCGTGGCGAAGAGGACGTGCCCGCCCAGTCGGTGCTCAAGTTGCTCGGCTCGGAGGCGATGCAACGCGCCTGCGAGGACGCGCTGGCCGCCAAGGACGGCGAGGGACTGGCCTTGCGCGGAGTCACCGCCCCGTTCGCCCCGCTCAACCTGGACAGCCACTACGGCAGCTGGTTCGACCGGTACGCGCGCACCTTCGCCGCGACCATCGCCGGTGGTACGTCGGAGATTCAGCGCAACATCATCGCCGAACGCGTGCTCGGGTTACCGCGCAATTGATCTGCGCGTCAATGGTTTCGGGCGTCCAGGTGGGCGTAGTAGCCGATGGCGACAAGACCCGCAACTATCGCAACCGTCCCTAGAACCATCCCGGCCAGAGCGGTTCGGCGGTTGTTCGCCTGGCCGCGGACCACCCTTCGTCGGGCGATGTCGCCGGTCACCACGGCCGCGATGCCGAAGGGCACCCCGAGCAGCAGCCAGCAGGTGATGAGTCCGACCAGGCCCAGGAGCACCGAGGCGACCCCGAACTGGTTCTGTGGTCCTTGCGGCTGACTCATTGCGTCCCACCTCCCAGGGCTCATGGCGGGGCCGACGTCCGCTCCGACGCCGAGCCACCAGGTGGCCCCCGCGAAGCATCTCATGCTCCGCGCACGGCGCCTGGGTGTGGGCGCGCCGCGTTACAGCTGCGCGAGCCGGGGCGCCGAGCCGGCAGCCACGACCGCCTTTCCGGCCTGACGGGTGAGTTCTTTCGAACTACCCAGCAGTCCGTCGAGGATCAACGACCGCTTGATGTGGTGGTGCAGCGGGTGTTCGGCGGTGAAGCCGATACCGCCGAGCACCTGCTGACAGTGACGCGCGGTGATGAGCGCCGCCTGGCCGGCCGCGGCCTTGGCCAGCAGCGAAGCAAGCCCCTGCGGGTCGTCGCAATCCGTGGCGGCCTGCAGTGTCGCCTCGGTACCCTCGATCGCGACCAGCGCCTCGGCCAGTCGATGCCGGATCGCCTGGAACGAACTGATGTGCCGACCGAACTGGACCCGGTCGACAGCGTGCTGACGAGCCAGTGACAGCATGGCGCGGCTGGTGCCGACCAGCCACCACCCGAGAGCCCGCCAACCCGCGTACAGCGCGGCTGGCGGCAACGAATCATCGTGAGGCACACGGTGTATCGGCAACAGCTCGTCGATCGCCGAGTCGGCATGGTCACGGCGCTCCCACAGCACCCAGGTGCCACCGGCGAACGGCAGCGGCAGGGTTCCCCCGGGCGCGTCCCCCGCCGCGCGCAGCACCACGTCGTTGAGCACGGGTGCGTGGGCACCGGTCTCACCGAGCAGCTTGAACACCAGAGGTATTGCGATGTCGGGCATTTCGTCGAGCATGTCGCGCCAGCCGAGCTCGGTCAGCGCCGCGTCGAGCTTGGCTCCCGAGGCGGCCGTCATCGTCGTCCGCAACGACTCCGCAAGCAGGCGAAGCGATTCGGGATCGGACACGATGTCCGTCGGAGGGGTCACGGTCACTCCTTCCCGAGGTCGAGTAGCCGGCGGGCGATGATATTGCGCTGGATCTCGGCGGTGCCGCCGTAGATCGTCGCGGCGCGCGAATACAGATATTCCGAACGCCACGGCGTGTCTTCGAGCTCCAGCGTTCCCGGCAACACGTCGCGGACGGTGTCGTAGAGTCGCTGCTCCGCGGAGGCCAGCAGCACCTTGTCGATGGAGGTGTCCGGCCCCAGCCGGGCCCCGTCGCGCATGCGGTGCTGGGTGGCACGCGATCGGCAGCGCAACGTATGAAGAGCCAGATAGGCTCCGCCGAGCGCGGATTCGTCGGGGTCCCCGTTTTCTGACGCCGCGGTGATCAAGTCGTCGAAACGTGAATAGAGGTAGGCGATTCGCTGCCAGAAGCAGGCGGAGCGTTCGTAGGGCAGCAGGTCCATCGCGAGTCGCCAGCCGTCCCCGGGCTTGCCCAGCATCCGGCTGACCGGAATCACCACGTCGTCGTAGTACACCTCGCAGAATTCGTCGACGCCGTGCATCGTGCGCAGCGGGCGGATGGTGATGCCGGGGGTGTCGAGGTCGACGAAGAACGCGGTGATCCCGTCGTGGCCGGGCGCGGTGCGGGTGAGCAGGACGCACCGGGTGGAGAACTGCGCGAAGCTGGTCCAGACCTTTTGTCCGTTGACGATCCAGTTATCGCCTTGCTGCGTCGCGCGGGTGGTCAGCGACGCCAGGTCACTGCCCGACCCCGGCTCGGAAAAGCCTTGGCACCATTGCTCTTCCCCGCTGAGTAGCCGCGGCACCATTTCCTTGGCGAGCTCCACGGGCGCGTAATCGATCATCGTAGGGGCGAGGACCTCGAGCATCGAATAGGGGCCGGGTTCGGCCAAGCGCCGACCCACCACCTCTTCGCCGACGATCGCGCGCAGCACTGCCGGGCCGCCCAGCCCACCGACCTCGACCGGCCAGCCGAACCGCATCCAATCGGCGTCGTAGAGCGCGCGGCTGACCCGGGCGAACTGCCGCATGTGCCCCTGCAGCGAGTGGTCGGGCTCGGGGGTCAGATCGTTGTCGTCGAGCCACGCGCGCAGGTCGGTCCGGAACTGCTCGACATTCACTTCGATTGGTCGGCTCCTTAAGTCGCTGCCTGGGCCGCGGAGTCACCGGCGGGACGGCCGATGGCGTGCGGGCGCCCGGAGTCGTGCACCCCGCTGCGGCGGATGAAGGTCATGGCGCGCGTCTTCAGTCGCCACCCGTCAGCGGTCCGCAGATAGGTGTCGCGGTAGTAACCGATCCGCATGTCGTGAGTGGCATGGTCGATGAAGCACAGCGGTTGGGTGCCGGTGGCCGCATCCCCATTAAGGTCGACCACCGCGGTTCCGGTGAGGAACAAGCCCTTTGGGGCCGCGGCCACCAATTCCGGAAATCGGCTCAGGCTGTAGGTCTCGCCGAAGGCGCTGTAGGTGCCGTCGGGAGTGAAGACGGCGACCAGACCTTCGATGTCCTCCTGGGTGATAGTGACCGCGTAGCGGCCGAGCAGCTGCTGGATCTCGACCAAGTCATCAGTTCGGGTTGGGCCGCTTTTAGGCTGATCGGGCGTCGACATAGACCTTGCCGCCTTTCATGACGAAGCTGACGCGCTGGGTAACCGTGATGTCTTCCAACGGGTTTCCCGGTACCGCGATGATATCCGCGAGCTGGCCCGCCGCGAGGCGCCCCCGGTCGGTCGAGTTGATCAGCTCGGCCGCGGTGATGGTGGCGGCCCGCAACACCGCCAGCGGCGGCATGCCCCATTCCACCAGCGTGACAAGCTCGTCGGCATTCTTGCCGTGCGGGATTGCCGGGGCGTCGGTGCCGACCGCGATTTTCACCCCGGCCTCGTAGGCGGCCTTGATCGAGGTCTCGGCCTTGGGGAACATCTCGGCCGCCTTGTCCTGCAGGGCTTTCGGGGCGCGTGACACGTCCATCGCCTGGGCGAGCCTGCGGGTGGTCACCAGGAACCTGTCGTTGTCGACCAGCATCTGGATGGCCTCGTCGTCCATCAGGAACCCGTGCTCGATGCAGTCGATACCGCACGCGACCGCGTGCTTGACGGCTTCCGCGCCGTGCGTGTGGGCGGCGACACGCAGTCCACGGCGGTGCGCCTCGTCGACGATCGCGCGCAGTTCCTCGTCCGAGTAGTGTTGCGCCCCAGCCTCACCGGTCAACGACATGACACCGCCGGAAACGCACACCTTGATCAATTCGGCGCCGTGCTTGATCTGGTAGCGCACCGCCTTGCGGATCTCGTCGACCCCGTTGGCGATGCCCTCTTCGATCGTGAGCTCGAGTGCGCCCGGCATGAATGCGGCGAACATCGTCGGGTCAAGGTGCCCGCCGGTGGGCGTGATCGCGTGGCCGGCCGGGACGATTCGGGGCCCCTCGATCCAGCCCGCGTCGATGGCCTTGGCCAGGGCGACGTCGAGCAGGTAGCCGCCGGTCTTGACGAACAATCCCAGGTTGCGCACGGTGGTGAAACCGGCGCGCAGCGTGCGCCGGGCGTTGCCGACAGCGCGCAGCACCCGCGTCGGCGGGTCGTCTTGCACCTGGGACAGCCCGGGCGTCTCGCCGCGCCCGCCCATCAGGAGGTTTACCTCCATGTCCATCAGGCCCGGCAATAGAACCTGGTCGCCCAGCTCGATGATTTCGCCTTCGGGGTCGCCCCCCAGGCCGACGATCCGGTCGTCCTGGATCTTCAGGATGCCGGGCCGGATGATCTCGCCGCCGTCAATGTCGAGCAGCCCTGCGGCCTTGAGCGTCAGCACCTGCTAGATCACCGGTTCCCGGATCACTTCAACCCACGCCGCGCCGCTGTCCGGCACGCGCGGCTGCTTCCACGCCTCGATGGGGAAGGACACCATGACGAGCGACTGCATCATGTGCATCAACGTCTTTGCGTCCTCCGGCATGTCGTCCAAGGGGAACTTGTCGCAGTAGGCGATGACGTCGTTCAGCATCGGGAAAGCGACGTCGTAGAACTCCTGCATCTGGGGCATCGTCGAGGCCAACCGCTTGGCATAGCGCTCGGGCTCGGTGGCCAGGTCCCACTCCAAAAAGGGCTCGAGGGCGGCGAATTCAGACGGTAGCGCCATTGCGCTGGTACTCCTTGACGTAGTTGGCGGTCGTGTGGTGCAGGTGTCGGATCAAGACTTCCTGGTCGCAGAGCAGGAACTCCTTGACGGCCCGCGTGCCGATCATGGTCTGGGTCGCTTCCAGGGTGTTGGCGTCCTGCAGGGCGTACTCCTTGAACGTCACCGCGGCCAACTCCTGGGCCAGGCGTTCCCGCGCATTGCGCGGCGGCACGAAATACAGCGACGACTCGAAGATGTGCTTGTCCACCGCGGTCGGCCAGTAGTGGTAGGTCAAATACCAGCCCGGCTCCCAGATCAGCAGCATGAAGTTCGGGTAGAACAGCCACGAGTCGATGCCCCACTGCGGCACCCGCTTCACGTTGACGCCCGGTGGCAGCTCCATGTTCTGGATGATCTCCGGCTTGTCCCACGGACCGAACAACCCGCTGCGCAACACCTGGTCCATCGGCTTGACCATCGACATGTCCGGGGGAGGTGCCTGACCGCCCCAGGTCGACTGCAGGTTGTGCGGACCGGCCAGCTCGTAGTGCAACGCCTCGTAGCCGAACTTCTGGATCTTGGCGGCTTCTTCCTTGGTGTACTGACCCTGGTGCAGGATCGGCGCGTGGTAGAACTCGACGAACGCGTCGATGAACAGCTTCCAGTTGCTGCCGACCTCCGCCCGGTAGGAGTAGGTCTCGGTCATCTCGCCGAACGGGTAGCCCTCGATGCTCTTGGCCAGCGGTCCGAGGTAGTCGGTGAGCGGCGCCGCGTTGTCGTCGAAGTTGATGAAGATGAAGCCTTCCCACACCTCGCAGCGAACCGGCGCCAGGCCGAAGTTGCTCTTGTCGAGGTCGAAGAACTCTTCTTCCTGTTGAACGAAGGTCAGATCGCCGTCGAGGCTGTAGCGCCAGGCGTGGTACTTGCAGGTGAACTGCCGGCAGGTGCCGGAGGTCTCCTCGTTGGGAAAGTCGTTCCACACCAACTTGTTTCCGCGGTGGCGGCAGACATTGTGGTACGCCTTGACGGACCCGTCCTTGGTCTTGGTGATGATCACCGACGTGCCCTTGCCGGCGGAGGGTAGTTCCCTGGTGAAGTAGCTGCCGGTGCGGGGCAGGCGCTCGACGCGGCCGACGTTGAGCCAGGTCTTCCTGAACACGGCGTCACGTTCGGCCTCGAAGAACGCGGGGTCGATCGAGTCGGTGTAGTCGACCGGCGCGGTCCCCAACTCGGGGTAGTTTTCTGTCCAGCTGCCGGCGGCTGGCTTCGGGAAGTGCGGCAACGTTCTTACTCCTCTTATTCGACGTTGTTAGCGGCTGTGGTGGCGTGTTCGGGTTGGATGCCAAAACTGTTGAAGGCCATGGCCAGCAGGGCGTAGCAGCCGACTGTGAAGACGAAGTCCATCCGTTGCTGGTCGTCGAGGCGCTCGCCCAGTGCCGCCCAGGTCTGGTCCGACAGCTCCGACTTCTCATCGAGCTCGTCGACGCCAGTGATCACGACCTGGTCGAACGCGTCGGCGGCCTCGCCGCGCTTCAAGGCCGCGATCTGGTCGTCGGTGATTCCTTCTTCTTTGGCCATTCGCTCGTGGTGTGACCACTCGTAGGCGCACCGCCGGCGATGGGCCACCCGCAGGATGGCCAGTTCGCGGATGCGGGCCGGCAGTGTGGACGACACCAGGAGGTGGACGTTGAACCGCAGAAACGCCTTGGCTAGCGCCGGATGATGGGCCAGCGTGGACAGCGCGTTGTTGCTGTCCGCCTCACGCATCGCCGAGAGGGCCTGCCGGGTCGCCTCGTCCCACTGGTCGGCGGGCAGCGGCTGCAAGCGCATTGGCAGTGTCCTCTCGGTGAAAGAGAATCATATTCTCATTTGCAACTAACAGACTGGCACGAAACGCGCGTCCGGTCAATGCCGGCGTGCCGCTCGAGGACAGGTGCACCCATCGCCCTGGCGCACGTCGCGACCGGGCGGCCGCCCGCGTCGACAGGGCGGCCACCGGCCCCCGTTCCGCCACGCCAACCCGGTCCTACCTCACGGCATGGCTGCGCCGTGGAAGGGCGCTGGGCCTGCACGTTCGGCTGCTGGTCAGAAGGTTGCGGCGGCGCCGAGCAACCGCTGGATGTTGATTCTCGCCTGGCGAGAAGATAGTTTTCAGTTTAGTGATCTTGGCACGGGACAGCGATTCGCCGAGGCTCTAATCGATCCGGTGGATCCGATGAAAGGGACGGCCATGAACAAAGAAGACATGATTCTGATCAGCGTCGACGACCACACCGTCGAGCCGCCGGACATGTTCAAGAACCACCTGCCGAAGAAGTATCAGGACGATGCGCCCCGGCTCGTGCACAACGCCGACGGATCGGACATGTGGAAGTTCCGCGACACCGTCATCCCCAACGTCGCGCTCAACGCGGTGGCCGGGAGGCCCAAGGAGGAGTACGGCATCGAGCCGACGGGGCTCGACGAGATCCGGCCCGGTTGTTACAACGTCGACGAGCGCGTCAAGGACATGAACGCCGGCGGCATCCTGGCGTCGATCTGCTTCCCGTCCTTCCCCGGTTTCGCCGGAAGGCTGTTCGCCACCGACGACAACGACTTCTCGATCGCACTGGTGCAGGCCTACAACGACTGGCACATCGAAGAGTGGTGCGGTGCCTACCCGGCGCGATTCATCCCGATGGCGATCCCGGTGATCTGGGATGCCGAGGCGTGCGCGGCCGAAGTGCGGCGGGTCGCCAAAAAGGGCGTGCACGCCTTGACCTTCACCGAGAACCCGGCCGCGATGGGGTACCCCAGCTTCCACGACGACTACTGGGCCCCGCTGTGGAAGGCGCTGTGCGACACCGGCACCGTGATGAACGTGCACATCGGTTCCTCGGGACGGTTGGCCATCACCGCGCCCGACGCCCCCATGGACGTGATGATCACGCTGCAGCCGATGAACATCGTGCAGGCCGCCGCCGATCTGTTGTGGTCCAAGCCTATAAAGGAATACCCCGACCTCAAGATTGCGCTGTCGGAGGGCGGCACCGGCTGGATCCCCTACTTCCTCGAGCGCGCGGACCGCACCTTCGAGATGCACTCCGCCTGGACGCACCAGGACTTCAAGGGCAAGCTGCCCAGCGAGGTGTTCCGCGACCACTTCCTGACCTGCTTCATCAGCGACAAGGTCGGCGTGGCGCTGCGCAACATGATCGGCATCGACAACATCTGCTGGGAAGCCGACTACCCGCACAGCGACTCGATGTGGCCGGGTGCGCCCGAAGAGCTGTGGGATGTGTTGTCCCTCAACAACGTTCCCGATGACGAGATCAACAGGATGACCCACGAGAACGCCATGCGCTGGTACTCGTTTGACCCATTCACGCACATTTCGCGCGAACAGGCGACCGTCGGTGCGCTGCGCAAGGCCGCCGAGGGGCACGATGTGTCCATCAAGGCCAAGGGTCACGACAAGGACGGTCGGGGCGGCTCGTCGTTCGCGGACTTCGCGGCCAACGCGAAAGCCCTTACCGGCAACAAGGACTGAGCACAGTACTGTCGCCGAGCAGACGCAAAAGCACCTAAATCGTCGGCGTGTCGGGTGCTTTTGTGTCTGTTCGCGCTGAGAAGAGGAGACCACCAGTGGGTGGAATGAACTTTGAGCTGACCGAAGATCAGGAACTGATCCGCCGGTCGGTCGCGGAGCTGGCACGGAAATTCGACGACCAGTACTGGATGGAGAAGGACCAGGCGCACGAATTTCCGACCGAGTTCTATAAGGCCATCGCCGAGGGCGGCTGGCTGGGCATGACGATCCCGACCGAGTACGGCGGGCATGGCCTGGGGATCACCGAAGCGACGATCCTGCTCGAGGAGGTCGCCAAGTCCGGCGGCGCCATGAACGCGGCCAGTTCGATTCACCTGTCCATCTTCGGCATGCAGCCGGTCGTGGTGCACGGCTCCGACGAGCTCAAGGCCCGCACGTTGCCCGCCGTCGCGACCGGCGAGGTGCACGTCTGCTTCGGTGTCACCGAACCCGGTGCCGGGCTTGACACTTCGCGAATCACCACGTTCGCCAAGCGGGACGGCGATCGCTACATCGTCAACGGTCGCAAGGTCTGGATCTCCAAAGCGATGGAGTCCGACAAGATCCTGCTGCTCACCCGGACGCAGAGCTACGACGAGGTCACCAAGAAGACCGACGGGATGACCCTGTTCCTCACCGATCTCGATCGCAGCCGCGTCGACATCCGCCCCATCCGCAAGATGGGCCGCAACGCCGTCAGCTCCAATGAACTGTTCATCGACAATCTCGAGGTGCCGGTCGAGGACCGAGTGGGCGAGGAAGGCAAGGGCTTTCAGTACATCCTCGACGGTCTCAACCCGGAGCGGATGCTGATCGCGGCCGAGGCGCTCGGCATCGGCCGGGTGGCGCTGGAGAAGGCGGTGAAATACGGCAACGAGCGCGAGGTGTTCGGCCGACCCATCGGCATGAACCAGGGATTGCAGTTCCCACTCGCCGATTCACTCGCCCGGCTCGACGCCGCCGAGCTCATGCTGCGTAAGGCCACCTGGCTCTACGACAATGGCAAACCCTGCGGGCGCGAAGCCAATACGGCAAAGTATCTGTGCGCCGACGCCGGCTTCACCGCCGCCGACCGGGCGCTGCAAACCCACGGCGGCATGGGTTACGCCGAGGAATACCACATCACCCGTTACTTCCGGGAGGCCCGGTTGATGAAGATCGCGCCGGTCAGCCAGGAGATGATTCTGAACTTCCTGGGAGCCAACGTCCTGAAGTTGCCGAGGAGCTATTGACCACGACCGATGACCCCGTGTTGCTGTCGGAGGACCGCGGCGGGGTGCGCACCCTCACGCTCAACCGCCCGCGTCGCAAGAATGCGATCAACCCGGAACTATGGGTCGCCCTGCGGGACGCGCTGGATGCCGCCGGCCACGATCCCGGCGTGCGCGCACTGGTGATCACCGGCTCCGGCGGCAGTTTCTGTTCCGGCGCGGACATCTCGGCTCCCGAGGACATCCATCCGAAGTACAAGTTGCAGCGGTTGACCGACGTGGCGCTGGCGCTGCACGAGCTGTCGATTCCGACGATCGCCAAGGTGACCGGGGTGGCCGTCGGCGCCGGCTGGAACCTCGCGCTGGGCTGTGATCTGGTGGTGGCCACACCGGAATCGACGTTCTGCCAGATCTTTTCGAAACGGGGCCTGTCGATCGACCTCGGCGGCTCCTGGCTGTTGCCCAAAATCGTTGGGCTGCAACAGGCCAAGCGGCTCGCGTTGCTGGCGGACACGATCGATGCCGAGGAAGCATGCGCCCTCAACCTGGTGACCTGGGTGGTGTCGGCCGCGGAGATCGACGCGTTCGTCGACGATCTCGCCAACCGGCTGGCGGCCGGCCCGCCGATCGCGCTGGCCCACACCAAGGCGCTACTGAATGAGGGCGCCGACCGCACCCTGCGGGACGCGCTGGCCAGCGAGGCCCGCGCCCAGGGCGTCAACTTCGCGACCGCGGACACGGCGGCGGCCTACGCCGCTTTCGCGCAACGGCGGGAGCCATCGTTTACTGGTCGGTGGGCCCTAGCAAAATCTGACGTGGAACCACATTCGGGCGACAAGCAATCGGAGTAAGGATATGCGTGAAACAGTCATCGTCGAGGCGGTGCGGACGCCGGTGGGGAAGCGCAACGGCGCCCTGTCCGGCATGCATGCCGCCGACCTGTCCGCGGTCGTCCTGACCGAACTCATCGAGCGCACCGGCATCGGTCCCGAGATCATCGACGACGTGGTCTGGGGTTGCGTGTCCCAGGTGGGCGATCAGTCCAGCAACATCGGCCGCTACGCGGTTCTGGCCGCCGGCTGGCCCGAGACCATCCCCGGCACCACCGTCAACCGAGCCTGTGGGTCCAGCCAGCAGGCGCTGGACTTCGCCGTGCAGGCGGTGATGTCCGGGCAGCAGGATGTCGTCGTGGCCGGCGGGGTCGAGGTCATGAGCCGCGTACCGCTCGGTTCGGCCCGCGCAACCGGTATGCCCTACGGCCCGAAAGTCCTTGCCCGCTATGACGATTTCTCCTTCAACCAGGGCCTGTCGGCGGAACTGATCGCCAAGAAATGGGGATTCTCCCGCACCCGCCTCGACGAATTCTCCGTCGAGTCCCACGAGCGCGCGGCCGCGGCCCAGGACAGCGGCGCATTCACCGAGCAGCTGGTGCCGGTGTTCGTCGAGGGAGCCGACAACAACGTCGTCACCGCCGACGAGGGCGTGCGGCGCGGCAGCACCGTGGAGAAGCTCGGCGCGCTCAAGCCCGCCTTCGCCGAGGACGGGGTGATTCACGCCGGCAATTCGTCGCAGATCTCCGACGGCGCCGCCGCGCTGCTGGTGACCACCGCGGAGCTGGCCGTCGAGCTCGGTTTGACGCCGATGGTGCGCTACCTGGCGGGCGCTGTGACCGGCGCCGATCCGGTGCTGATGCTCACCGGCCCCATCCCCGCGACCGAGAAGGTGCTGGGCAAGGCCGGCGTCGCGCTGGCCGACGTGGGTGTCTTCGAGGTCAACGAGGCCTTCGCGCCGGTTCCGCTGGCATGGCTGGCGGAAACCGGGGTGGACCCGGCCCGGATGAACCCGCTGGGCGGGGCGATCGCGCTGGGGCACCCGCTGGGCGCGTCGGGGGCGGTGTTGATGGCGCGCATGGCCCACCACATGCGCGACAACGGGATTCGCTACGGGCTGCAGACCATGTGCGAAGGCGGCGGCACCGCCAACGCCACGCTGGTCGAGCTGGTGAGCTGACAGCCCCCGAGGCGGGACCCGGCGCGCTGAAAAACCGCACCACGTGACCCTTGTCACAGCGACCAAACTAACCTACTGTGTGTTCACTAGGTTGGTTTTGCTACGTCGGTAGAGAGGACCCTGGTGCCCGTCGCGCGGCGATACGACACGCTTCTCGCCAAGGGGGAGGACCGCAAGCAGCGGATCCTCGACGTCGCCCAACGCCTGCTCACCCGCAACGGCTGGCGCAGCACCACGCTCGCCCAGATCGCCGGTGAGGCCGGGGTGACACCGGCAGGCCTGCTGCATCACTTCGAATCGAAGGAGCAGCTGCTGCACGCGGTGCTCGATGCCCGCGACCTCGACGACGACACCCACGCCGACCGGACCGGGGACCTGTTCGACCAGATCGCCGCGGTCGCGGACCGGTTCCACCGGGCCCCCGAATTGGTGGGGACGTTCACGGTGCTGCTTGTCGAGAACATCCTGCCCGAGGCTCCGCTGCACGACCGCATGCTGGCCAGGCACCGGGCCGCCACCGACATCGTCGCCGAGCTCATCCGTCGCGGTCAGGCCGATGGCCGGTATCGCGAAGACATAGACCCCGCCGTCAAGGCAGTAGAAATCCTCGCCTTCGTCCACGGAATGGAAACCACATGGTTACTCGATCCCTCGATACCGCTGCCCGAGGTGTTCAAGCAGTACGCCGAAACACTGGCGCGGGACTTCGCGCCCCCGAAGAAGCTCGAGACGACATGAGGTACCGGCTCGACGTCGTGGCCACCACCGCGGTCGATGTGGTGCGTTTCGCCGGTGGCTGGATCTTTGACCGGTCGATGGCGGGTTGGGACGTCACCGTGCTCTTGATGGATCTGGCGGACCACCCCGATGACCGGCCGCTGCAGATCATCGGTGCCCAGGTGCTCGACCTCGAAGGGGCGCTGGCATCGGTGCATTCGCGGCCCCGCCCCCAGGCCCTGGCGGCCGCGGCGGATCTATTCGGCTGCGACGCGCGGGTTCGCCAAGGCGTGCTGCGGGCCCTCGATCAGGGCGCCATGGAGGTCACGCTGTGGGGGGAGGACTGGCCGTCGGAACTCGATGACAGCGTCGGACTGGTGCAACACCAGCTGAGCATGGCGGCGCAGACGTTCAAGGCCCAGGCCCTCGCGGCGGCGGCCGTACCGCACGCCCCCGTCGGCCACGTCGAGACGTTCCGCAGCGGGCTGCTGGCGTGGCCCTCGGTGGCGGCCGACCTGGTTCCTGCCAGCTAGTCGGGCGCGATCAGACCGGCGCGCCACGGTCGGCGGCCGGCGAATCGCGCGTCTCGAGACGCCCGGCGGGGACCCGTCGTTGACGACCACCACCCCGTGTGAAAATGTAATACTCATCCGCGAGAGGCACATTCTCACTAGCCGAGATTCAAGGAGCAGGAGATGGCGAACGAATTCTCCGAGTTGGACTTCTTTCGCGGCAGCGAGCTCATCGAGAACCCGTACCCCTACTACGAGGCGCTGCGTCAGCGTTGCCCCGTCACCCGGGAAAGCCACCACGACGTCACGATGATCACCGGGTGGGACGAGGCGTGTGCGGTCCTCAACGACGCCGAGACGTGGTCTTCCTGCATCTCGGTGACGGGTCCGTTCCCCGGCTTCCCGGTCCCGATCGAAGGCGACGACATCACCGAGCTGATCGAGCAGCACCGTGACGAACTGCCCTTCAGCGACCAGCTGCCGACGCTCGACCCGCCGACCCACACCAACCACCGCTCGTTGCTGATGCGGCTGATCACCCCGAAGCGCCTCAAAGAGAACGAGGACGCCATGTGGGCGCTCGCCGACCAGGCGCTCGACGACTTCCTGGCCCCCGGCCACGGCGAATGGATCAAGGGCTTCGCGGGCCCGTTCACCCTGCTGGTGATCGCCGACCTGCTGGGCGTGCCGATGGAGGACCGCGACAAGTTCATCAAGGGCATCCGCGAGCACTCGGGCGGCGGCGTCGGGGGCACCGGCAAGGAATCGTTGGCCCACAGCCCACTGGAATTCCTCTACGGCCTGTTCTCCGATTACGTCCGCGACCGCCGGAGCGAGCCGCGTGATGACGTGCTCACCGGCCTGGCCACCGCCACCTATCCCGACGGTTCGATCCCGGACATCGAGGACGTGGCTCGTGTCGCCAGCAACGTGTTCTCGGCGGGACAGGAGACCACCGTGCGGCTGCTCGGCGCGGCCCTGCAGACGCTGGGCGAGCGCCCCGATATCCAGGCGCAGCTGCGCAAGGATCGCAGCCTGATCCCGAATTTCATCGAAGAATCGCTGCGCCACGAGAGCCCGGTCAAGGGCGACTTCCGGATGAACCGGCGGCCGGTCAACGTCGGTGGCGTCGACCTGCCGGCCGGCACTACGGTGATGATCGTGCAGGCCGCGGCCAACCGTGATCCGCGCCGGTTCGAAGAACCCGCCACCTTCGATCCGACGCGCAAGAACGCGCGCCAGCACATCTCGTTCGGGCGTGGTATCCACAGCTGCCCCGGCGCCCCGCTGGCGCGGGCCGAAACCCGGGTGGCGATCGAACGGCTGCTCGACCGCACGACGGATATCAGGATCAACGAGGACGTCCACGGGCCCGCGGATAACCGTCGTTACCAATACGTTCCGACCTACATTCTGCGTGGCCTGACCGAATTGCACCTGGAGTTCACACTGGCATGAAGGTTTGGGTAGACGACCAGCGGTGTCGCGGTCACGGCATGTGTCTCACGCTGTGCCCCGACGTGTTCAGCCTGACCGACGACGGTTACGCCGTAGCGACAGATTCCGATGTCCCGGCGGAATTGGAGTCCGCCGCTCAGGAGGCGATCCAATGCTGTCCCGAGCAGGCGATCAGCGAGAAATAACCAAAATTACGGGCGAGTAAGGAGATTCGAGTGGCCAAAGGGTATGTCATCCTCACCGAGGCCATCAAAGACCCGGAAGGCATGAAGGCATACGCTCAAGCCGCCGGATCCGCGATGAGCGGTGCCACCATCCTCGCGGTGGACACCGCGCCCAAAGTCATCGAGGGCGACTGGCACGGCGACCAGACCGTGGTGCTCGAATTCGAGTCGGTGGATGCGGCTCGGGCGTGGTACGAATCCGAGGGCTACCAGAAGGCGGCGAAACTGCGCCAGCAGGCTGCCGACTGCAACGCCGTCATCCTCTCCGGAATCTGATTACTCTCCGACGATCGAGATCGCCTGCCGAGGACACTGACGGACGGCCTCGCGCACGTCCGCCTCGTTCTCCGGGGTGACTTCCTCTTGGTGGACGGTCAACATGTCGTCGTCGCCGAGTTCGAAGATGTCTGGGTTGATGCCCATGCAGACACCGTTGCTCTCGCAGAGTCCCCAATCGACTTCGATCTTCTTCGTCATCGTGGCCCCCTTAACGAAGCACCTTGACGGGCACGTTCTTCCAGCCCGCCACGTTTTGCATGGTCACCCGTTTGCATCCCGCCAAGTCGACCTCGTAGCGCGGCATGAAGTCGAGCAACCGCTCCAGCGCGATCCGGCTTTCCAGGCGGGCCAGCGCGGCGCCCAAGCAGCTGTGGATCCCGTACCCGAGTCCGAGATGCTGCGCCTCGGTGTGATCGCGCTCGATATCGAACGTGTCGGCGTCGGTGAAGGCCTCCGGGTCGCGGTTGGCCGCGGCGCCGCAGAGGAATACGGGTTTGCCCGGCGGGATCACGCCACCGCTGACGTGGGCCTCCTTGAGGGTGTAGCGGACGTTGTATTGCACCGGCCCCTCGTAGCGCAGTAGCTCCTCGACCGCCCCGGGGATCTTGTCCCGGTCCTCCTGCAGCTTCTGCCACTGGTCGGGGTGATTGGCGAAGATGACCGCGGCGTTGCCCATCAGCTTGGTGACGGTCTCCGCGCCCGCGCCGCCCAGAAGGGTTGCGAACCCGCAGATCTCGATGTCGTCGAGCTTGCGCAGCTGGCCGTCTTCACCCGGAATTTCGGCGGCGATCAGCCGGCTGATCATGTCGTCCTGAGGATCCTGGCGCCGCTCTTGGACCAGGCTGAAGTAGTACATCGCCGTGTCGATGTTGGCCTGCATGCCCGCTTCGCTGACCTCGATCTGTCCCGGTTCACGGTGCAGGCTGGTGTCGATCCAGTGGCGGACCTGCTGGCGGTATTCCTCAGGGACCCCGGCCATCCGGGTGATGACCTCGACCGGGAACGGTCCGGAGAAGTCCTGCACGACGTCGAAGTTATCCGGATCGACCACTCCCAGGTATTTGTCGATCACCTCGATGATCGTCTCCCGCTGCGACTGGATCGCCCGCGGTGTGAACGCCTTGTTGAGCAGGCTGCGCATGTGGCGGTGCTCCGGTGGATCCATGAAGATGATCGACTTCTGCTCGGGCGGCAACCCCTTGCGCACCATCCCCAGGTCGCAGCCGCGCGCTGACGAGTACGTCTCGAAGTCCTTGAACGCGGCCGCGACGTCTTCATGGCGGGTCAGGGCGTAGAAGTCCTCTTGCTCGTCGTAATACAGTGGCGTTTCCTCGCGCATCCGTCGATAGATGTCGAACGGATTGTTGAAGTAGTCCTCGGAGTACGGATCGAAGACGACCTTCGGTTTTGTCACTGCATCCTCCTCAGCGGCGAGGTCGGGCTGAAACCTTTACAGCGGAGTCACTGACTGTAACGCTAACGGTAATACCTTCGTGACGAACCGGAAAGACCAAAACGCTGGCATTTCATGCCCTCTTCGCGACGCCGATGGCCGCGATGACGTCATCCAGCGCGCCCAGACCGCTGCCCAGCGCCTCGGCGCTAGCCCGGGCGGCGGCCACATCCTTCGCCACGAACTCACCGGTCATTTCGATGAACGACGCGATGGAACCGCCGGCCGCGATGAGGTTCAGCGCGTGGCTAGCCGCGCTGCCGTGTCCCAGGGCGGTCAGCAACGTCGACTCCGGCACGCCGAGCCCTTCTCCCAGCCGGACCGACTCGGCCAGCAGCCCGAGCTGCGCAGCGAACAGCGCGTTGTTGACGAGTTTCACCTTCTGGCCGGCGCCGGCCGGCCCGACGTGCAGGACCGGGTCGCCGTAGCAACAAAGCAGCGGTCGCGCTCGGTCAACCGCTTGGTCGGCACCGCCGACGAACAGCGTGAGCCGGCCGGCGGCGATGTCGTGTGGGCCCCCGCTGACCGCGGCGTCGACGACGTCAACACCATTGGCGCGCTCGGCCACGGCCGCGATGGTGTCCGGGCTGACGGTGGTGTGCACCACCAGCACCGAACCGGGCCGCATTGCGGATAGCACTTCGCCGGCCAGGCAGACCTCTCGAACCTGATCGTCGTTGAACACACAGAGCACCACGACGTCGGCTCGGGCACCGGCTTCGGCCGCCTCGCCGACGGTCCGCGCGCCCAGTTGCTCGAGCTCGCCGCGCTTTTCGGCCGTCCGGCCCACGGCAAGGACGTCGTGACCGGCGGCCACCAGGCGGCCGACCATGGGGCGGCCCATCCGTCCCGCGCCGATGAATCCGATTCTCACCGTGGGTGGTCCATCAGGGCCAGCGCCGCGTCGGCCGCATCGAGCACCGCGCCGCCGCTGGCCCCGGCGTTCTCGGCAAGGTCGACGACCAGCCGAACATCCTTCTGCAGCAGCCCGCCCGCCACCCCGGCCAGCCGATCGAGTCCGCCGATGCCGCCGAGAGCGTTGAGCGCAAAGCTGTTGCCAGAGCTGCGGGAGACCACTTCGGTGAGGCGGTCCGGTTCGACGCCAAGCGCGCTGGCCAGTGACAGCGCGCTGGCCGCCGTGGCCAGGTTGGCGGTGAACAACAGGTTGTTGAGGAGCTTCGTGGTCTGTCCGGAACCCAGCTCGCCGAGGTGAACGACGGGATCGGCATAGGTCTGGAAGACGGGGCGGCAACGCTCGACGACGTCGGTGTCGCCGCCCACCATCACCAGCAGGCGGCCCTCGGCCGCCGCGCCGCCCCCGCCGCTCACCGGCGCATCGATGACGGAAACACTTTGGGCGGCAGCCTTGGTCGCGAGGTCTCGGCAGGTGTCCGGATGCACCGTGCTGTGCACGGCGATCACGCTGCCGGGCTTCATCGCCGACAGCAATCCGTTTGTCCCGCAGGCCAGTTCGTCGATGTCGGCGTCTGCGACCACGCAGAGGCAGACCAGGTCACTGGCCGCGGCGAGTTCGGCGGGTGACCCGGCGATGCCGGCCGAGGTGTCGGAGAATGCCTCGAGGGCCTCCGGCCTGCGCGCCCACAACGTGGTGGGGTAGCCGCCCTCGACGATCCGGCGCGCCATGGGACCGCCCTGGCTGCCCAAGCCGATGAATCCGACGCGCATCAGCCGGCCTCCAGATCGGATTCCGTCTTCGCCGAACGCTCGGCCACGCAATCCCGCACGAATTCAAGGACTTTCGAGTGGTAGATGGGGGCGGCGTGACTGAGGCTGATGTTGTGCCCGGCGTCCGGTTGCCGGTGCACGACGAATCGCGGCGCCCCGGTGAACAGGGCGCCGACCTCGGTCACCGCGGCATCGTCGGTCTGCCAGACCTTTTCGTGCTCGGCGATGCTGAAGTGCACCGGGACGCGCACGTGGGGCGCGAGCTCGGGGAACGTCTGTCGCGCCCAGTCCGACACCATCTGGTCCTCGTAGGCCGGGGCGGACGGCGACACCGTGGCGCCGTTGAGGACTTCGGGTGGGTAAGACTGCTCTGGGCTCCACAGCAGTTCGCGCATGCCCGACGGGCGGCGTTCGCGGGTGGCCGTTTTCAGTATTTCCTTTGCGGCGGGGTGGTAGTGCCGGCCGGTGCCGGCCAGTTCGATACCGAGGAGGTCGGCACCTCGCGCGTCGGCGGCCAACCGCAGCGTCAGCTCGCAGCCGCCCGAGTGGCCCCACACGAATATGCCTGCGCCCCGCGGTCGTTCGCCGAGAATGCGGTCGACGGCACCGTAAGCCAGGTTGACGCGCTGCTCGCCGGAGACCATCGCTTCGGGATAGGGCGCCGAGCTGCCATAGCCGGGCCGATCAAGGGCCACCACGGTGAACCCGGCCGCCGCGCCGGTCCGCAACAGCGAATATGAGGGGTGGCCTGGGCAGTCGAAATACATCGCGGTGGTGCCACCGCCGTGGATGGCCACGATCACGGCCTGCGGGTCTTCGACTTCGGTGACCAGCGCCGACATCGGCACCCCGTCGACGATTACCAGCCTTGGCCGCGGCGCCGCGGGGTTCATGCTCGTCTCATTCCGGCGCCCGCAGCAGGAGCACGCCGCTAGGGGTCAGGCCGCCGCTGCTGACCACACCGACGCGGGCACCGGCGACCTGGCGGTCACCGGCCTCGCCGCGCAGCTGAGTGATGGCTTCGTGCAGCAGACCCATGCCGTGGGTGCGGCCGTGCGAGAGTTGGCCGCCGTGCGTATTGAGCGGCAACTGCCCGTCGCGCGCGATGTTCTTGCCGCCGTCCAGAAAGTCTTTGGCCTCACCGATTGCGCAGAAGCCCAGCGCCTCGATCCAGGACAGACAGTTGAAGGAAAACCCGTCGTACAGCTCTGCCACGTCGACGTCGGCGGGTCGCAGCGAGGTACGCGTCCATACGTGCGCCGCCTGGCCCAGCACCTGCGGCTCGTGGGTGAGGGTGCTTTGGTCCCAGTCGAGTCGCTCGACGATCTGCGTTCCCACCGCTTCCACCAGTACCGGCGGCTTGGCCAGGTCGCGGGCGGCGTCGACGGCCGAGACGATGACGGCGATGGCGCCGTCGCACGGCACGTCGCAGTCGTATAGGCCGAACGGCGTCGTGATGGGCCGCGCGCCCAGGTAGTCGTCCATCGTCATGGGCGACCGGTAGATGGCGGTCGGGTTGAGTTCGGCATTGGCGCGCTGGTTCAACGCGATCCAGCCCAGCGTTTCCTTGGTGGTGCCGTACCGGTGAAAGTGCCGCTGCGCGTTCATCGCCAGTGTGTGTGCCGCTGACGTGGCACCAAATGGCATCTGCCAGCCCGACATTCGGCCCGCTGAACCGTGGGCCGGGGTGATCTTGCCCTGCTTCATCAGCTCGCCGTTGGTGGCTTCCCACAGGGTGCGGAAGCACAGCACGTGGCGCGCCAGCCCGCAGGCGACCGCGAGCATCGCGGCGATCACCGAGCCGCCCGGCCCGAACGTCTCCATGGCGCCGTTGTGCCACGTCGGCCGGATGCCGAGCGCGCCCTCGAGGGCGGTGGTGCCGCCCTCCCCGAAGCCGCCGACATTGATCGCGCCGGGGTAGGTGGACAGGCCGTCGATGTCGGCGTAGGTCAGACCGGCGTCGGCGATGGCTGCCTCGCATGCCTGCACGGTCAACGCCAGCGGCGGCTGCATCAGCCGGCGGCCGATCGGGGACGCGCCGATTCCGGTGAGCGCGACCTTGTCTTCGAACTTTTCCACCGTGAGCATCGGGCGGACGTGCTCGCCGAATCGTTCCGGCGCGATCTCGTCGACCGGCAGCTCACCGGGTTCGCCGGCATCGGCCCCTCCCGCCCGCAAGGGCCGAAACAATGGAAACCACACGTCCTCGACCTGCTCGAAGACAACCTCGACCTGCTGTCCGAGTTCCAGCCGATCGACATCGCTTTCGACGATGTTGGTGGTCAACCGGACCCGCGGGTCCTCCGCGATAGCCACCTGCGCGATCACGTAGGGCGCCGCCAGCCCGGGCAGGCTGAACCGCTCGTTGATCGTGAATCCGGCGAGCGTCGCCCGGCCCGAGACCGCCCGCACACCGATGTCGCGGGACCGGCAGTACCGGCAGACCGGCGCGGGTGGATGGATCAGCGATTCACAGCTCTGGCATTCCTGCAGGCGCAGCTTCCCGTCGGCACCCGACGTCCAGAAGAATTCATTGTCCTGCGTGATCAGGGGCAGCGGCCGTCCGGGTGCTGCTGACACGTCACCTCCGGGGGTCCGCACGGCCGGCCTGGTAGGGCCATTATGCAAATCGGAGAATTACGTTATCACTCTGCGCACACGCGATCCAGACGCGTTGCGGGTCAGGTGAGGTGGCGCCCCGGTCAGTACGGCACCCAGACGCCGTCGAAATAGGCGCCCCATTGGTGGAAGCCGACGCTCCACATCGGTTCGTTCGGCGACCACGCCGGCCGTGGCGGCGGGGGCGGCACGTCCGATGCGAATTCCGGCGAATACG
Organism: Mycobacterium sp. 1245801.1; assembly: GCF_001673055.1. NCBI lineage: Bacteria > Bacillati > Actinomycetota > Actinomycetes > Mycobacteriales > Mycobacteriaceae > Mycobacterium > Mycobacterium sp. 1245801.1. The sequence continues at coordinate 9,685 of NZ_LZKY01000324.1, read as the reverse complement.
CCGGCGGCACGGCGTACCACGGCGGCGGAGCCGGTCGCGGTTTGCATTCGAACGTCGACACGTTGAACGACAGGTTGCGATCGCACTGCGCCGAGCTGATCGCCGGCGTCGCGATCACCGCAACGACCATCGTCATGAAGGCGACCGCGACAACGGCGGTCAGGCGACCAAATAACCACCTCATGGTGGGCCTCCCGGTGGGGCCAATTCGAGCCTGGCCCGCTCCAGCTTATTCCGTTGCTACCGCCACGACCAGGTGACTTTCGGGGCGTCTCGTGGCGTTTCCCGTCGACCGGGAGTTATGCTCGCCACGCGGTATCAAGTACTTAACATTCGGAGGACGGATTGCTCGACGCAGAGAAGATCCTGATCACCGGGGCGACGGGCAAGATCGCGTTTCCGATCGCGCGTGCCCTGGCCGCAGCGGGCAACGAGGTGTGGGGTGCCGCGCGCCTGAAAGATCCCGCGGCCCGGCAAAAACTGGTGGACGCCGGGATCAGACCGGTCGCGCTGGACGTCGGCGCCGGCGACTTCTCCGGTCTCCCAGACGATTTCACCTACGTCTTCCACGCCGCCGTGGACCCGGGCGCCGACGATTGGAGCCGGTGCGTCGAAACGAACGCGCAGGCGTCCGGCGAACTGCTCTACCATTGCCGCGCCGCAAAGGGTTTCGTCTTCTGCTCCACCGGCTCGATCTACGCCTATCAGGGCCGGCGACCGCTCACCGAAACCGATCCGCCGGGGGCACCACTGCGGGCGAACTACAGCTTCTCCAAGGTGGCCGCCGAGGCGGTGTGCACCTGGATCGCCAGGCGCTTTCACATCCCGCTGACCATCATCCGGATCTGTTCGACGTACGGCCCCCAGGGCGGTGCGCCCGCCGACCGTCTCGATGCGATATTGGCGGGCAAGCCCATTCGGTTGCATCCCGACAAGCCGAACAACTACAACCCCATCTATGAAGACGACTATGTGGAGCTGGGCGTCCGCGCGATGGAAGTCGCCGCGACACCGCCCGTCGTGGTGAACTGGGCCGGCAGCGAAACCGTCAGCGTGGAGGAGTACTGCGCCTTCATGGGTGAGCTGGTCGGTGTCGAGCCGATCTTCGAGTACACGCCGCAGGCGCACACCCCGCTGTGGCCGGACGTCACCCACATGCACGACGTGCTCGGCCGCACGAAGGTGCCCTGGCGTGAGGGATTTCGGCGCATGGTCGCGGCCCGCCATCCAGAAATCCAGCTGCATCAACACGATTCGACGAGAGCCTGAGGATCAACGCCATGCATCTTCCCGGCACGCCATCGGACGAGGTCCCCGAGATCGGTGCCGCCGGTAGCGGCGAGATCACCACCCTGTTTGTCTCCATGGCGATCCGCCACCCCGACGGGAAAGACGCCGAGTATCTGCGCTGGCACAGCCTGGATCACCGCCCGGAACAACACCGCCTGCGCGCGGTGCGCGCCTCGTTGCGGTTGGTGTCCACGCCGGCCTGCCGCTCGGCTCGCGCGGTGAGCGGCGGGCCGTTGGACGCGGTCGACCACGTGATGACGTACTTCTTCACCGACACGGCCGGATTGCACGATTTCAACGAACTGTCCACGGCGCTGGGGAACGCCGGCCGTAAACTCCCGCTGCTGCCGCCGGTGGAGCGCGGCGTATACGACGTGCAACGCAAAGCCGCAGCGCCGCGCGTCCGAATCGGGTCAGACGTGTTGCCCTGGCTACCGGTGCGCGGCGCGTTCGTGTTGGTCGAGCGGGGACCGTCGTCCCCGGACCCGCTGGCCGACGTCGACGGCGTCGCCGGTGTCTGGTCCGCGGTATCGCGCCGGGTCGACGCCAGCTTGGCCAGCGCACCGGAGAACCAGACGATCACGTATTGCTTCCTCGACGACGATCCGGTTGCCACCGCGGAGCGGTTGCGGCCGGTGCTCGAGGCCCGCTGGGCCGAATCGGGCATCGAAGCATTGTTTGCCGCACCATTTTTCGCAATTGTTCCGTACGAGTGGGATCGCTATGTGCCGTAGGAAAGGGACCGCATGCGCATCGGCTTGATGGTCGGCTCCGACAAGGAGCGTTCACGCGCCGATCGACTTGCCGGCCTGATCGACGACGGGGTCGCCGCCGAAAGCGACGGTTTCACCGCGTTTTGGATGCCCCAGGTCCCCGGCTACCTCGACGCCTTGACCGCCGTGGCGCTGATCGGGCAGGCCACCGAGGCCATCGAGATCGGAACGGCGGTCGTGCCGATTCAGACTCGCCATCCGATGATCATGGCGCAACAAGCCCTGACCACCCAGGTCGCGTGCGGCGGACGGTTCACGCTCGGCATCGGACCCTCGCATCATTGGATCGTCAACTCACAGCTGGGGCTGCCCTATGACCGCCCGGCGCGCCTGATGGGCGACTATCTCGACGTGCTGCTCGCTTCCTTCGCCGGTCCGGGCACCGTGGATGTCGACAACGAAAACTACTGCGTCCATTCGCCGGTCGATGTCACCGACGCCTTCGAGATGCCGGTGCTGCTGTCGGCGCTCGGGCCGACGATGCTGCAACTCGCCGGCGAGCGGGCCGGGGGCACCGTGCTGTGGATGGCCGACGAGCGCGCCATCGCCGACCACGTCGTTCCACGCCTCACCGCGGCGGCCGCCCGGGCCGGGCGGCCAGCGCCCCGGATCGTCGCCGGTGTTCCCGTCGCGCTCTGCTTTAATAGCGAGGCGGACGAGGCTCGCGGCTACGCCAGCGAGGTGCTCGGACACGCGGACTTCTCGCCGAACTATGTGCGACTGCTGCAGCACGGCGACGCCGAAGACGTCGGTGACACCATGGCGGCAGGCGACGAGGCGACCGTCCTGGAGCGGTTGCGCCGCTACCGCGATGCCGGTGTCACCGACCTCGCGGTGCGAATCGTGCCGTTGGGCAAGGACATTGACGAGCGAACCAAGTCGCGACGCCGAACTCAGCAGTTTCTGTCGTCGCTGTGTCCGGCGTTGTGATCACCGCGAGGGCAGACCGAGGACGCGCTGCGCGATGATGTTGCGCTGGATCTCCGACGTGCCGCCCGCGATGGTGCCCGCGTAGCTGCTGATGTAGCGCGCGAACCAGCTGGCGGTGAAAAGATCCGGGGCGTAAGGGTTGTACGGGGCCGTCAGCATCTTGTCCCGCAGCCCATCGGCCCCGGCGGCGTCCAGAGCGTGTCGCAGCGCGCTCTGTTCGGCCTCCGAGCCGAACACCTTCAGCACGGACAACGCCGCCACGTCCACCTCGCCGCGAGCCGCTTTACCCAGCGCGGCCGAACCGAGCAGCCGCAGCGCGTAGTAGTCCATCACGATGGTGGCGTAGTGGTCCGCATTCACCTCGTCGCTGGGCCGGTAGTCCTCGAGGAGTTGCTCGAGCCGGTTGGCGAACGCCATCCACATCAAAGTGCGCTCGTGGCCGAGCGAGCCGTTCGCGACCCGCCACCCGCCATTGAGCGGCCCGACCAGGTTATCCGCGGGCACCCGGACGTCGTTGAAGAACACCTCGTTGAAGTCCAGCTCGTCACGGTCATAGACCGAGGGGAAGGGGCGACGCACCAGACCGGGACTATCGGTCGGGATGAGCAGCGCGCTGATTCCCTTGTGCCGCGGAGCGTTCGGGTCCGTGCGAACGAACGTCAGAATCACGTCGGCATCGTGGGCGCCGGAAGTCCACACCTTCTGCCCGTTGACCACGAACTCATCGCCGACCAATTCGGCCTTCGTCCGCAGCCCGGCCAGGTCGGAGCCGGCTCCCGGCTCGCTCATGCCGAGGGACGCGGTCTTGTCGGCGCGCAGGATCGGGACGGCCCAGCGCCGCTTCTGCTCTTCGGTGCCGAAGGACAACAGCGACGCGGCGATGATGCCGACGCCCTGGGGATTGAAGCAGTGGTAGATCCGGCGTCGCGACAGCTCCTCGCGATGTACGAACTGCTGCAGGATGTTTGCGTTGCGACCACCGAATTCCGGTGGGTTGCCGGGTAGTAGCCATCCGTGGTCGAACTGGAGTCGCTGCCAGCGGCGCGACCATTCGGGCACGTGCGAGGTCGACGACGGGCGCTCCGCGGCTTGGGCCTGCGTCGGCAGGTGTTCGGTGAGGAAGCCGACGAACTCCGCGCGAAAGGCTTCTACGTCGGCGTCAAAGGTGAGCTGCACGGCACTACTCCTCGGGGCGCGGACGGCTCAGCGCGTGAATCCCCACTCCGCCTCGTTCTCTTCGGTTTTGAGGTGCTCGGCCGGGTCCTCGGCGTCGGCCAACGGCGGCTGCGACGCGCGGGAGGTGCGCTGGCCGATTTCGGTGATGGCGTGCACCGGGCAGTCGAGCAGCGCCCGCATGACTGCGTCGCGATCCGCCTCCGCCACCGTGCCGTCCCCGATGAGCGATGCGTACCCCCAATCGTCCAGCGAGAAGTATCCGGGCGCGTGTTTGGCGCAGATGCCGAAGCCGTCGCAGATGGTGCGATCCAGCCGGATTTTCATGCTTGCCTCACAGGTTCCGCCTCGTAGGGACGGTCCGCGCGGAACGCACCGCGGGTGCAGTCCGGGCAGGTGCCGTCGAGATGGGCACCGACGTCGTCCGGGAACTGATCGAGCAGGCTGGCAGCGACGTTGGTCGCGGCATCCAGCGTTGCGCACGCACCGCGTCCGCGCAGCAGCACCGACCAGCGGCGCAACCGTTCGACGTCTTCTGCCGCCGCGGCGCCGTCGCGCAGCGCGCCGGCGGCCGGGGCCATCGCCGCCGTCCCGTTGAAGCACGATCCGCATTGACCCGCGTTTTCGCGATCGAAGTACGCGAGCACGGATGCGGCCACCGCGACGGGGCAGTCCTCGGTGATGATCGAAATCGCACCGCAGCCCAGCCCGCTGCCGACGCGGCGCATCGTCTCGTGGTCCAGGGTGGTCTCCAACACGGAGCGGTTGAGCAGACCGGCGAAGTAACCGCCCATCAGCGCTCCGCGCACCCGATCGGCCGGAACACCGTGCAGGGCAAGCAGTTCCGTGAACGGCAGCCCAAGCGGCAGTTCATACAGGACGGGAGGTCGCCCGCCCCCGGTGATGGTGGCCAGGAAGGTGCCCGACGACAGCGTCGTGCCCTGCGACCGAAAATCGGCCGATCCGTGGCCCTGCAGGTAGGGCAGGTTGGCCAGGGTCTCGACGTTGCTCACCAGCGTGGGCCGGTCATCGACGCCGGCCTCGAAGGGACGCGGCGGCTTGTCCGTCGGCTTGGCCGGGCCGCCGTTGATCGCGCGCACCGCGGCCGTCTCCTCGCCCGCCACGTACCCCGGCGCCACGGTGCGCAGGTCGACGGCGACACCGAGCGCTCCGGGGTCCAATTCGCCCAGCGCGGATTCGATGCTGTGTGCCGATTCCTGATCGGACACGTAGACGTATGCGCGGTCGGCGGCAACGATCGTCGCGGCCAGCCGCAGTCCGTCCAGGACGAGGTGAGGGCGATTGCGCAACAGCCAACGGTCCTTGACCGAAGCCGGTTCGCCCTCTTCGCCATTCGCCACGACGACGGGGACGCCCAGCAGTCGTCCGTTGTCGCGCACCGACCGCAGCTTCACCGACAGTGGGAACGCCGCACCGCCGCGCCCGACCAGGCCGCTCGATTCGACTTCGGTCAGGAAGTCATCGGGGTCGCCAAGCGGGCGGTAGCCACCGACCTTGCGATAGGACGCCAGGTCCTCGCGGGCGTGCTCGCTCAGCAGCCGCGGCGTGCATCCGGGCAACGTCGCGGTGGCGATGGTGGTGGACTGAGTGGTGTTCAAGGCTGGCCTGCCATCGTGTTAGTTAGGCTTGCGCACATGCGAACTGCGGTGGTGCGTGTCAACGTCGACCCGGAAAGCGTGCTCACACCCGCACGACTACGCGACGGCATGGCGGCTCTCCTCGAGTTGGTAGCCGCGGCCGGCGCGGACGTGGTCGACAATGACCTCGCATCCCGGCCCGCGACCCGCCGCGAAGTGGAGCTGCTCATCGCGGCCGAAGACGGCGACACGGCCAAAGCCACCGCAATCGGGTTGTGCACCAGAGCATTCGGCGTTGATCCCGCCGCGGGAGTGGTCACCTTCGTCAGCCGGGGAACCGACGACGACGCGCACGGCGTGCTGTCCGCGTTCGGGCTCACCGGTGACATCGAGCGCACCCCCGGTTCGGACGGATTCGACATCGTCGAGGTGACCCTGCGCGAGTCCGATCTCGAACGGATCCCGGAAAGCCGCGTGCACACGGCGCTGGAGGCGTCGCTGAATTGTGAGGTCCACATCCGCACTAGGTAATGCAACCGTTCGCGCATTACGTACCCAGGAATTCCAGGATTGCGGGCGCCGCCTGCACCCAGGTGTCGAACATGTTGAAGTGCTGCACCCGACCCGCGGCGCGGTCCTCCGACGCCCGCTCCCAGGCATCCTCGGGCCACGGCGGGTCGATGAGCTTCGATCCCTTGATCAGGCAGCTGACTTCGAGCGACGTCCGCTTCGGGTGATCCATGTCGTTCTCACCGCCACGAATGATCAACGTGGGCACCTTGATTCGGTCGAACATCTCGTCCTCGACGCCCGGAATCGTCTGCCCCGGCTTGGAGACGAAGGCGTTGAGCCAGCGCAGCATCAACTTGAGGAACTCATCCTTGTCGAAGTCGAGGAACCGCTGCTTGTTGTTCGGGTTCTCCTCGATGCGCTCACGCCATTCGGCCACCTTCATCACGCCGTCCATGCCGGTGCCGCGCACCGCGAGGATGCTGGGAATGATGTAGAACGAACCGAGCACGAAGGTGCCGTAGGTGCCGCCGACGATGTTCCACACCACGAGCTTGGTGACCATCTCGGGATAGAGCATCGTGGTCAGCATGGAATCCCTTGCCCCGCCGGAACCTCCGGCCAGAATGCAGCGCTCGAAGCCCAGGCCGGTCACCAGCTTGTGCAGCGTCTCGGCGCGCATGTGGGACTCGCTCTGCCCGTAGAACTGCACGTCCGAGGCCCCGCAGTTGGGGCGGTCCCACAGCAGCACCCGGTAACCGCCCGCGGCCAGGGCGTCGGCCAGCGGACGCAGGCCGGGGATCTCCTTGCTGAACCGGCCGCCCGGCGTCAGCGCAATGAGATCGCCAGAGTCACCGAGGATTTCGTAGACGACATTTCCCCCGTTGATCTCGATAGAAGGCACCCGATTCTCCTGTGGTTAGGCCTGAACCAAAACGTCGTTGCCCACGACGCGCACCGGATAGGTGCGAATACTCCATTCCGGCTTGACCGCCGTCGTACCGGTCGCCAGCTCGAAACCCCATTGGTGCCAAGGGCAGTAGATGTATTCCAGGTCGCGCACCATGACCGAGTCGCCCGGCGCGGTCTCGTCGACGATGGTGCGCCCCCGGGCCCGTCCCGAACACAGCGGGCCGCCTTGGTGGGGGCAGTAGTTCGCGATGGCGTAGAAGGTGCCGTTGACGTTGTAGACGCCGACGCCGTGGCGCCCGATCGGTACCAGTTTGTGTGTGCCCGGCGGGATTTCGTCTACGGTGGCGACGACGTGCTCGCGGCCCTGGGCGAGACGGGGCTCGGGCCGTTTGGTTTCTTCCGTCAACTCAGAGCACCCGGGTCTGACCCTCGAGGACCGGCACGGTCTCGGGCAGGTGATAGGTCGCGATGCCGTTCTTGTACATCACCGCGTCGCGGGCGTGCTTGGGCAGGTGCTTGACCAACCAGCGCGGGTCATCGAACGTCCAGTGCGGGTAGTCCGAGGAGAACAGCAGGATCTTCTCGCACTCCATCCATTCCAGCGCGCGGGTCAGCTCGGTCTTGTCCTCGGGATAATCGAGCGGTTGGGTGGTGAACTTGATGTGGTCCTTGACGTATTCGGACGGCTTGCGCTTGATGTCGAGCCACGACTTGCGGGCGTCGTAAATCGCGTCCATGCGCCACATCAGCGGCAGGATCCAGCTGAAGGCGTGCTCGACGAACACGATCCGCAGCGTCGGGAACCGGTCGAAGACGCCGTCGAAGATCAGGCTCATCACTTGGTTGGCCGCCAGCAGGGAGTAGGTCACCATGAAGTCGTGGTTGTAGCTGGGGAATCCCACCGGCGGGATCGGCAGCTCGTCGAACTGGCTGCGCGACAGGTGGCAGCTCACGGTGATGTCATTCTTGGTGGCGGCCGCCCAGATCGGGTCGTACTTGGGGTGTCCCCAGGACGGCCGAGGCTCTGCCTTGATCAGGATCTGGGCCATGAAGGGGTGCCCGGCCCAGCGCTCGATCTCGCGCACCGACTCTTCCGGCTCCTCGATCGCGATGCAAATCGAGCCGCGCCACCGCTCGTGCCAGTTGTTGTGGCTGTCCAGCCAGTGATTGGCCTGCCAGTCGTTCAACGCGGCCGACATCGCATGCTGCGCTTCAGGAATGCGAGCCGGGTAGGCCGCGGGCTCCAGGATCGCGATGTCGGACCCGGCCTCCATGATCAGCTGGCGAAACGCCAAATCCGGGTCGCTGCAGGGGAACTCGCCGTTGGCCGGAAACGAGTCCACGCGCATCGCGTAGGAGTGCGCGTAGTCCGGTGCGTCGTAGTAGATCTGCTCACCAACGGTGCGAGTGAGAAAGTACTTGCTGCGCCACGGCTCGGGGATGTACGGGAGCAGCTCTCCGCGCTTGGGGGCCGGGTGGACATCCGAGTCGACGCAGCGGACGGCTATGCGCTCGGTAGCGGGAACCCGCTCCTGCGAATGGGTCAACGTCATCTGGCTCTCCTCAGTTTTCGCGATACTTCTACTGTGCGCCCACCCCGGCGGGAATGTCTATGCCGTAGAGCTGCGCCGCGTTGCGCCAGCACAGCTTCTCGCGCTGTTCGGCCGACAACGCGCTGGGCAGTTTGCTGACATCGCCGCATTGCCAGTGTGGATAACTCGAGCCGAACATCACCATGTCGTCCTTACCGGTGAAGCCAAACCACTCGCCGGCGAATTCGGCGTCGCCGGGGCCGTCGAGACTGCCCTGAACGAAGAACACGTGACCGGGCAGGTAGTCGCTGGGAATCCGCGGTGCCCACGGCGTCTGCTCCAGGTGCGGACGGCCGAAGGTGTCCATCCGCCAGATGAACGGCGTGATGAAGTCGGCGGCGCCGTCGCCCCAGACGAACTTGAGGCCGTCGAACCGCTCGAACACTCCCTCGGCGATCATGTTCATCAGGTGATACAGGTAGTTCAGCGCCATGAAGCTGACGTACTGCTCGTAGGTGCGGGTGTTGCCGTTCGGCGTCGGCGGGAATGCGATGCCCGACCCGACCTCGATGTGCGCGGCGACGGGTAGTCCGGCGTCGACGGCGGCCTCCCAGATCGGCCAGAACTGCGGTTTGCCGTACAGCTCGCGGGATTGCAGCGGGACGCCGATCTGGACCACCCGCGGGTGCGCACGCCACCGCTCGATCTCGCGCAGCGCGCCGGGGATGTCGTCGGGGTTCACCCGGATGGTGCCGCGGAACCGCTCGCCGAACTGGCTGGACTCCAGCCAGTTCGACACCATCATCTCGTTGTGCGCGGCGTGCAGGGCGCTGCCCAGGTGCCGGTCCGGCATGATGCCGCGCGCCATCGGGTGCAGCACCGCCACATCGACGCCGCGCTTCGAAAACAGTTCATTGGCAACGAAATCCGGGTCCGAACCCGGGTACTGGCGGTCCGGGCCCTCGGT
>NZ_LZKY01000323.1:0-1449 GCF_001673055.1 Mycobacterium sp. 1245801.1 | reverse complement strand
CGCCGCCACCCGGTGAGCGCGCTGGACACCCGGCCGTTGTTCGAGCCCATGGACAAGGGAGCCGACCTGGGCGACGGGCCGCACGTCCAGCTCTGGCCGCACCGGCACGGCACGGATGCGATGTTCGCGGCCGCGCTGCGCCGCGAAGCGGGGTAGCGGGGACGCCACACGATGGACACTATCGCGGCCGCGAGGCGGGGGAGCGGCACGCGCCGGATGTGAAGCGGGCCGCGCGGCTCAGTAGTCTGGCGCTCATGCCTCGCAACATCGCGGGACCTTTGATCGCGCCGTCGATCCTTTCCGCTGACTTCTCCCGGCTCGCCGACGAAGCCGCCGCCGTGACCGGCGCCGACTGGCTGCACGTCGACGTGATGGACAACCACTTCGTGCCGAACCTGACCCTCGGGCTGCCGGTGGTCGAGAGCCTGCTGGCCGCCACCACCATCCCGATGGACTGCCATCTGATGATCGAGGACCCGGACCGCTGGGCGCCTCCCTACGCCGAGGCGGGGGCGTACAACGTCACCTTCCACGCCGAGGCCACCCAGAATCCGGTCGGCGTGGCCCGCGACATCCGCGCCGCCGGCGCCAAGGCGGGCATCAGCGTGAAGCCGGGGACCCCGCTGGAGCCCTACCTGGAGATCCTGCCGCAGTTCGACACCCTGCTCATCATGTCGGTGGAGCCCGGTTTCGGCGGCCAGAGCTTCATCCCCGAGGTGCTGAGCAAGGTGCGCACCGCGCGCAAGCTCATCGAGGCGGGGGAGTTGACGATCCTCGTCGAGATCGACGGCGGCATCAACGCCGACACCATCGAGCAGGCCGCTGAAGCCGGCGTCGATTGCTTCGTCGCCGGGTCTGCCGTGTACGGCGCCGAGGATCCGGAGGCCGCGATAGCGGCGTTGCGGCGCCAGGCGGCCGGCGCCTCCCCGCACCTGCGTCGATGACGGCGCCGGCGGGCGAGGGCCTTGACGCCGCAATGCGTTTGGCGATCGACCAGTCCAACCACGTCAAGGGGACCACGTATCCGAACCCGCCCGTGGGGGCGGTCATCCTGGACGCCGGCGGCGAGGTCGTCGGCGTCGGGGCCACCGAACCCGCCGGCGGCGATCACGCCGAGATCCTGGCGCTGCGCCGGGCCGGCGAACTGGCCGCCGGCGGCACCGTCGTCGTCACCCTCGAGCCGTGCAACCACTACGGCAAAACCCCGCCCTGCGTGAACGCCCTACTGGACGCGAAGGTGGGCACCGTGGTGTACGCCGTCGCCGACCCTAACCCGGAGGCCGCCGGCGGGGCCGCGCGGCTCGAGCAGGCGGGCGTGACGGTGCGTTCCGGCGTGCTGGCCGACGAGGTGACCGGCGGCCCGCTGCGCGAGTGGCTGCACAAGCAACGCACCGGGCTGCCGCACCTGACCTGGAAATACGCCGCCAGCGTCGACGGCCGCAGCGCGGC
>NZ_LZKY01000322.1:0-780 GCF_001673055.1 Mycobacterium sp. 1245801.1 | reverse complement strand
GTACATTGCAGTCCGAAGAGGTCTACGACAAGTACATGCACTACCTGACCGGCTGCGAGAACTTCTTCCGCAAGGGTGTCACCAATGTGGGGCAATTCACGTTGGTCAAGTAGGGCGGGACAAGTCGGCCCCGAACGGTGAACCGTTCGGGGCCGATTGCTTTACTGGGCCGGTTACTTCTCCAGCGTGAACTGATTGACGTCGGTGTAGCCCGCACGGAACAACTTCGCGCAGCCGGTCAGGTACTTCATGTACCGGTCGTAGACCTCTTCGGACTGCAGGGCGACCGCCTTGTCCTTGTTGGCCTCCAGGTTGGCCGCCCAGATGTTGAGGGTCCGCGCGTAATGCTGCTGCAGCAGCTGCACCCGCTCGATCGTGAAGCCCGCCGCCTCGCCGAATTTGAAAATGTCTTCCTGCGCCGGGAGTTGTCCACCCGGGAAAATTTCCTGGCCGATGAATCGAGCGAATCGGATATCGCTCATCGTGATGGAAACACCGCGCTCGTGCTGCTGTTTTTGCGTGTAGGTCAAGATGGTGTGCAACAGCATTCGGCCGTCGTCGGGAAGGATCTCGTAGGCGCGCTCGAAAAATGCGGGATAGCGCTCCATCTTGAAAGCTTCGAAGGCGCCAATCGTGACGATCCGGTCGACCTTGTCCTCGAACTCTTCCCAGCCCTGCAACCGCACCTCGATGTTGCGGCTGGTCGGCAATCCGGCCAGCTTGTTCTTGCTGTACTCAAACTGATTGCGGCTCAGCGTGATCCCGATGACGTTGACGTCG
>NZ_LZKY01000321.1:0-22342 GCF_001673055.1 Mycobacterium sp. 1245801.1 | reverse complement strand
AACTCCGCCAGTTCGTCGAAGAGCTCCCCGAGACGTTCCTTCGGGGACGCTTCGACGCTGGCTGCAGTCGCGGTCGGAGACATGACGCCATCATCACAGCCACCACCGACAAAAACGGGCCGCCGGATGCCCGCTGAAGAATTCGGTCCACGCATCCCCCAGCCCATGCCCGACAGGCACAGCCTCGCCCACTGCACACACCGCGAATCCCGATCCGTGAGCCGAAATCAGGTCGCGCTAGGGCGCCTGCGCTTTCGATCCGGCCATCGATGCGGACCTCGATCCCGACATCGCGACAGGGTCGTCGTCCTCCCACAACAGCAGCTGTCGAACCGCCGGGCGTGGGCCGTAGGGCCGCAGCATGGTGCTGGCCGGGCGTGGCCGCACCCGTTGTGGCCACCAGAACCAGCGCCCGAGAAGCCTTGCGACAGAAGGCGTCATGAATGACCGCACGATCAGCGTGTCGAACAACAGGCCGAGCCCGATCGTCGTCCCGATCTGACCGAGCACCTGAAAACCGCTGAACACGAACGCACACATGGTGACGGCGAAGACGATGCCCGCCGAGGTGACCACCGAGCCGGAGCCGGCCATGGCCCGGATGATGCCGGTATTCAGGCCCGCATGGATCTCTTCCTTGAACCGCGAGATCAACAGCAGGTTGTAGTCCGATCCCACCGCCAGCAGCAGGATCACCGCCAGCGCCAGCACGACCCAATACAGCTCGATGCCGAAGATGTACTGCCACACCAAGACCGAGAGTCCGAAGGACGCCCCCAGCGATAACGCGACGGTGCCCACGATCACCAGCGCGGCGATCAGGCTGCGCGTGATGATCATCATGATGAGCAGGATGAGGCTCAGCGCGGCGAACGCCACGATCATCAGGTCGTATTTGGCGCCGTCCTGGATGTCCTTATAGGTCGAGGAGGTGCCGCCGAGATAGACGTGCGCGTCGGCCATCGGCGTGCCCTTCAGGGCCTCATGTGCCGCCTTGGCCATCGGGTCGATGTGCGAAATGCCTTCCGGCGTAGCCGGATCGCCCTCGTGGGTGACGATCATCCGGACGGCCTTGCCGTCCGGGGACAGGAACAGTTTCAGCCCACGCTTGAAGTCGGGGTTGTTGAACACCTCGGGCGGCAGGTAGAAGGTGTCGTCGTTCTTGGCCGCGTCGAAGGCGCGCCCGAGCGCCGTCGCGTTGTCGATCGCGGCCGCGGTCTGCGCGTAGATCCCGGACAGCGTGGCGTAATTCGCAAGAGTCAGATCGCGATTGGTCTGCTGGCTCGCGATCTGCGGCGGTATCAGCGCCGTCAGTTTCGGCTGCAGCGCGTCGAGCTTGTCGAGGGAGGCCGTGAGGTTTTCGAACTTTTCGGTGAGCTGGTCAATGCCGTCGAGCGCGTCGAACAGCGACCGGAACGCGAAGCAGACGGGAATGTCGTAACAATGCTTCTCCCAGTAGAAGTAGCTGCGCACCGGGCGGAAGAAGTCGTCGAAGTTCGCGATCTTGTCGCGCAGGTCCCGGATGGTGACGAGCGTGTCGCGGAAACTTTCGGTCTCCTCGTGGGTGGTGCCGGCGAGTTGTTGTTGCAAGGCGTACTGCTGCTTGAGGATGTCGATGGTCTTGCTCAGCTCATTGGCCTGCTTGAGGGCGTCGTTGGCCCGATCCTGTTGATAGGTCAGGTTTTGCTGTTGCGCCGCACTGGAATTGCTGACCACGAAGGCGAGTGAGCTGTGGACGAGCGGGGTCCCCAGCGGCCGGGTGATGGTCTGCACCTGCGCCACACCCGGAACGTGGAACACCGCCTTGGCCACCTTGTCCAGCACCAGCATGCTCTCCGGGTTGCGCATGTCGTGATCGGTTTCGACCATCAACAATTCGGGCTCCAGACGGGCCCGCGAGAAGTGCTTCTCGGCGGCCGTGTACCCGATGTTGGCCGGCGCGCTGGCCGGCATGTATGGGCGGGTGTCGTAACTGGTCTTGTAGCCGGGCAGGGCGAGCAGGCCCACCAGTGCCAGCGCGCACGCCGCCGCGAGCACCGCTCCGGGCCAGCGGACGATGGCGGTGCCGATCCGCCGCCAGCCGCGGGTTCGGATCGCCCGTTTGGGGTCGAAGATGCCGACCATGGCGCCCAGGGTGAGGATCGCCGGCCCCAGGGTGAGCGCGGCGAACAGCGCGACGAGGATACCCAATGCGGCTGGGATACCCAGGCTTTGGAAGTAGGGCAACCGGGTGAAGCTCAGGCAGGCCACAGCGCCCGCGACGGTGAGCCCCGAACCCAACACGATGTGCGTCGTGCCGTGATACATGGTGTAGAAGGCTTTTTCGCGATCCTCGCCGGCGCCGCGCGCCTCCTGGTAGCGGCCGACGAAAAATATCGCGTAGTCGGTGCCGGCCGCGATCACCAGCAGCGTGAGCAGATTCGTGGCATACGTCGACAGCCCGATCACGCCGGCATTACCCAGGAACGCGACAAGGCCTCGGGCGGCGGACATTTCGATGAGCACGGTGGCGAGCACCAGCAGCGTGGTGAGCACCGAGCGATAGACGAAGAACAGCATCAGCGCGATCACCCCGATGGTGATCCCGGTGACCTTCGCGGTGCCCTTGCTGCCGACGTCGAACTGATCGGAGATCAGCGGCGCCGCACCGGTCACATAGGTCTTGACCCCCGGCGGCGGTTTCATGCGCTCGATGATGTCGCGCAGCGCCCCGACACCCTCGTTGGCCAAGGCCGAGCCCTGATTGCCGGCGAGGTTCACCTGAACATAGGCGGCCTTGCCGTCGCTGCTCTGCGATCCGGCCGCCGTCAACGTGTCGCCCCAGTAATCCTGGACGTGCTGGACGTGTTTGTGGTCCTGCTCGATCCTGCGGACCATCTCGTCGTAGAACCGGTGGGCTTCGGCGCCCAGCGGTTTGTCGCCTTCCAGCACGATCATCGCCGAGCTGTCGGTGTTGAACTCTCCGAACTTCTCGCCGATGCGCTTGATCGCCTTGAGCGACGGGGCATCTGGGGAGTTCAGCGCCACGTTGTGAGTCTTGCCCACGTCTTCTAGCTGCGGGACGGCGATGTTGGTGATGGCGGCCAGCGCCACCCAGAACAACAGGATCGGCAGCGCGAGCCGGCGGATGGTGCGCGGCACGAAGGGCCGCGACTGCTCATGGTTTGTCATCCAGATTTGTCCAGACAGAAGGTGTAGGCGTCGACTTTGTGGACGGTGCGTTGGTCTTTCACTTCGCCGTTGACGATGATGCGGCAGCCCAGGGTGTCACCGTTGCCCTGCGCGACGACGTTGCCGATCACCGCGGGCTCGGTGCTGGTGATGGTGAACGACCACGGCAAGGGCGCGTCCTTGACTTGCTGGGGCTGGGCGTTGACGTCGAGGTAGTTGATGGTGGCGGTCGCCCCCGGGGCGCCGAACACCTCGAGCACGACCCGCTTGGGGTTGAACGGGACGATCTCGGCCGCCAACCCGCTGTTGGCCGCCGTGTTGTCGTGCGAGCCGAAGATGCCGTGCAGGCGTTTGTCGACGGGTTTCTCATCCCCGGCCTGACCAAGCCCGCCGGGTAACGGCGCCGCATGCCCGCGCCCGCCCGTGGGAAATATGTACGCGCGCGTCTCTTGTACAGTACGGTCCCGTACCGTACTGTCATAGCTGTCGATCACGCTCACGAGGTTGGCAGCCGCAGTTGGCTTGAGCGTGATCTTGTCGCCCGATCTTCGAAAGGCTAACGGGTGAAAGGCTTTTCGATTGCGTCCCTGGTGAGGCGGGGATGGATGGTGCTCGTCGCGGTGCTGGTCGTGGCGCTCGCGGGATTCGGGATCTATCGCCTGCACGGCATCTTCGGCTCGCACGACAACACGGCGGCCAACAGCGGGTTGGCGGCCGAGATCGTCCCGTTCAACCCCAAGCGGGTCGTGCTCGAGGTGTTCGGCGCCCCGGGCGACGGCCTGACGCAGCACGTGCTGGATCGTTGCCTTGCGCTGGTCGAGGAATTGATGCTGCAGGGCGTCATTGAGCGCGGGGTGCCGCGACACCTCGACCATCACCGCGCGGATGGTGCCGGCGTGCTGTCCGCACTCCAGGCTGATCGTCTCCCCCAGGCTCAGCAGATCACCGCGCAGCGAGCCGGTGTTCGGCGGGACGGCCACCTTGCGGACGCCTTCGATGAAGGCCGCCAGCACCAGCTCGGCCTTGGACGGCCAGCGCCGATAGACCGTGGCCTTGCTGGCCCGCGCGGCGTTGGCCACCGCGTCCACCGTCAGCTGGTCATAGCCGTGTTCCTGCAGTAGCGCCAGGGTCACGGCCAGGATTTCGGCCTCGCGCGGCGACCACGGCGATGCGTGCTCGCACCGATCGGCCGTCTGGGTCATAGAGCCCACGATAGAGCCGCTCGGGCGATGCGGACCAATTTCCGCCAGTCCGGCCCGACGGATGTCGCGTCAGCGCGAGGGCAGCAGCGCGCGTTCGATGTCGGTGAGCAGGTCGTCGGTGTCCTCGATACCCAGTGAGATGCGCGCGAATCCGTCGGGGACCGGGTCACCCCAGCGCGCCCTGCGGTCCACCGAGGTGTGCAGGCCACCGAAACTGGTGGAGGCGACCAGCAGTTCGCTGCGGTCCACCAGCGCGTGCACCGCGGCCGCATCGGCCAATTCGACCGAGACCAGCGCCCCGAATCGGCGCATCTGGGCCATGGCCACTTGGTGCGCCGGGTCGTCGACCAAGCCCGGATAGCGCACCGCCCGCACGGCCGGGTGACGGGCCAGCATGGTCGCCACCGCCCGGGCGTTCTGGCATTGGCGTTCGAAGCGCAATCCCGCAGTTCCCATGCTGCGCAACAGAAGCCACGCCTCGAACCCGCCCAGGATCGCACCCGCGGACTGCCGGTGGCGCCGCACCGCGGCGAGCAGCTCGGGCTGATCGGTGGCGACGTATCCGGCCAACAGGTCGCTGTGACCCGACAGGGCCTTGGTGGCGCTGGCCACCACCGCGTCGGCGCCCAGCGACAGCGGCTGCTGCCCCAGGGGCGTGGCGACGGTGTTGTCGACGATTAACCGGGCGCCGCGCCCCCGGCAGATGGTGGCCAGCCGGTGCAGATCAACGACGTCCAACGCCGGATTGGTGGGGGTCTCGGCCAGCACCACGTCGGCCCCCACGGCGGCGTCATAGATCTGCGCACTCGACGCCTCGATGACGCTCACGCCCGCCGGCGCCAGGTCCTCGCGGGCATAGCGGCGAACTTCGTAGTAACCGTCAGCGGGTATCACCACCGTCGATCCGGGGGTCGCCAGGGTCCGCAGCACCGCGGCGATGGCCGCCATGCCCGAGCCGAACACCAGCGCACCGGCCGCCCCCTCCAGCTCGGCAAGTGCGGATTCCAGTTGCCGCCAAGTCGGATTGGAGTCGCGGCCGTAGTTGTCCACGGCACCGGACTCGTCGCCGGACAGGTGGTAGGTGGAAGCCAGCACCGGCTGCGGGGCCACCGGCTGACCCGGAATTGCTTGAGAATCAACGGCTTTGAGGCTGCGCGTGGAATCACCGTACCGATTGCTCATCGGCTCAGTCCGCGGGGGTCTCGGTCGGACCCTCGGCGAGCAGTGTCCGGAAGCCGTCCTCGTCGAGGACGGGCACTCCCAGCTCGATCGCCTTGTCGTACTTGGAACCCGGCGAATCACCGGCCACGACGTAGTCGGTCTTCTTCGACACCGAGCCGGCGGCCTTTCCGCCGCGCGCCAGGATCGCCTCCTTGGCGTCGTCGCGGGAGAAGCCGGCCAGCGACCCGGTGACCACCACCGTCAGCCCCTCCAGCGTGCGCGGCACGCTGGTGTCGCGCGCGTCGGCCATCCGCACGCCTGCGGCGCGCCACTTCTCGACGATCGCGCGGTGCCAGTCGGCGGTGAACCACTCGGTGAGCGCCGCCGCGATCGTCGGCCCGACGCCTTCCACCGCGGCCAGCCGCTCCGTCGATGCCGACATGATCGCGTCCAGGTCGCCGAACTCGGTCGCCAGGGCGCGCGCGGCCGTCGGGCCGACATGCCGGATCGACAGCGCCACCAGCACCCGCCACAGCGCCACCTGCTTGGCCTTGTCCAGGTTGTCCAGCAGGCGCCTGCCGTTCGCGGACAGGGAACCGGCCTTGGTCCGGAACAGCTCGGTGCGCAGCAGGTCGTCCTCGCTGAGCGTGAACAGGTCGCCCTCGTCGGCGATCACGCCAGCTTTCAGCAGCGCGATGGCGGCCTCGTAACCGAGCCCCTCGATGTCGAATGCACCGCGGCCGGCGACGTGAAAGACCCGCTCGCGCAACTGCGCCGGACAGGACCGGGCGTTGGGGCAACGGATGTCGGCGTCGCCCTCCTTGGCCGGCGCCAGCGGGGTGCCGCACTCGGGACACGCGGTGGGCATCTCGAATTCGCGTTCGGAGCCGTCGCGCAGGTCCACGACGGGGCCGAGCACCTCCGGGATCACGTCACCGGCCTTGCGGATCATCACCGTGTCGCCGATCAGCACACCCTTGCGCTTGACCTCGGCGGCGTTGTGCAGGGTGGCCAGCCCCACCGTTGACCCGGCCACCTTCACCGGCGTCATGAATGCGAACGGCGTGACGCGTCCGGTGCGCCCGACGTTGACGCGGATGTCGAGCAGCTTGGTCTGCGCCTCCTGCGGCGGGTACTTGTAGGCGACGGCCCACCGCGGCGCGCGCGAGGTGGTTCCCAGCCGGCGCTGCAGGGCGACGTCGTCGACTTTGACGACCACGCCGTCGATTTCGTGCTCGAGGTCGTAGCGGTGTTCACCCCAGTAGGCGATCCGCTCCTCGACGGCGGCCAGGCCGCGCACCCGCGCGGTCTGTGCGGCCACCGGCAGCCCCCAGGCGCTCAGCGCGGCGTAGGCCTCGTGCTGGCTCTTGGGCGCGAACCCCTCGGTGCGGCCAACGCCGTGACAGATCATCCGCAGCTTGCGCCGGGCGGTGACGGCCGGGTTCTTCTGGCGCAGCGACCCGGCCGCGCTGTTGCGCGGGTTGGCGAACGGCGCCTTGCCGTCCTCGACCAGGCTGGCGTTGAGCGCCTCGAAATCGGCGAGCAGAAAGAACACCTCGCCGCGCACCTCGAGCAGGGCGGGAACCGGGAAGTCCGTGCCGGCCGACAGCCGCTCCGGGACGTCGTCGATGGTCCGCGCGTTGAGCGTCACGTCCTCGCCGACCCGGCCGTCGCCCCGGGTGGCGGCGCGCTCCAACCGGCCGTCGCGATACACCAGCGACAAGGCCACCCCGTCGATCTTGAGTTCGCACAGGTAATGCGGTTGTTTGCCGACCTCGTTCTCGACGCGGTTGCTCCAGGCCACCAGCTCGTCGCGATCGAAGACGTCGTCGAGGCTCAGCATCCGCTCCAGGTGCGCCGCCTCGGCGAACTCGGTGGCGAACCCCGCGCCGCCGACCAGCTGGGTCGGCGAATCGGCCACCCGAAGCTCGGGATGCCGCTCCTCCAGCGCCAGGAGTTCGTTGAACATCGCGTCGAAGTCCGCGTCCGAGATGATCGGGGCGTCCTTGATGTAGTAGCGGAACTGGTGTTCGCGGACCGTTTCGGCCAGGTCCTGCCACTGCCGGCGCACCTCGGGCGATACCGAATCAGCTTCTGCTGAGCTCACCTTGGCAGGCTATCCGAGGACACCGACGCAAAACCCGGCGCGCTCAGTCCTGCACGTAAGAGCGCAACCGATCCACGGCGGCATCCCACCGGCGGGACAGCTGGCTCAGGTAGTCGCTGGCCGACGCCAGCGGCTCGGTCCGCACCGCCCACACCCGCTCGCGGCCCCGCCGGCTGCTGGTCACCAGCCCGACGGACTCCAGCAGCTGCAGGTGCTTGCTGGCCGCCTGCCGGGTGACCGGTATGACGCTGGTGACCTGTGATGTCGAGCTCGGGCCGTGATCGCAGAGCCGCACGATGATGCGCAGCCGGTTGGGGTCACCGAGCGCGTCGAAGAGCGGCGCGTCGACGGCGACTTTCATACCCGGACGCCCTCGACGTACCGGCGTACCAGCGTGGTCTGGATCGCCCAGCCCTCGCCGTTGGCCTCGAAGGACGGGCCGCGACGTGCCGGTGGGATCGCCTCGAACCCGGACTCGGTGATGGTCAGCAGCACGCCGTCGGGCCGCTCCGCCAGGATGAACTCGACGAGCGTGGTCGGCTCCTGGTCGTAGTCGATGTCGGGGTCGACGGCGAACGGGTGCCAGCGGTAGGCGAACCGGCGCGGCGGCTCGACGGCGACGATCTGCCAGGTGCTGCGGACTCCGGTGTGCGGCTCCTGACGCTTGGCGACCTCGCCGTCGACGGTGGTGGGGGTGATCGCGGCGGTCACCGACGTTCCGGCCACGAACGGCCCATCGAACCGCACCCCGAACCAGCGTCCGAACTCCTCGGCGTCGCTGATCGCCCGCCACACCCGGTCGAGCGGCGCGCGCAGCACGACCTGCTTCTCGATCTTCATGTGCAACGTCCTGGTTGCCTATGAGTGCAGCACATCGGGGCCCAAAACGCAACCAATTGGTTGCCTATCCGATGGCGTCGGGGTCCTCGGCGAACATCTCGGCCGCCTTGCGGGCGAGCCCGATCGCGGCGCGGGCCCACTGCGGCGTGGCGCCGGCCAGCCCGCAGGCGGGGGTGACGCCGATGCGGTCGCGCAGCGCCGGGCGGGCGAAGCCGAGGCGGTCGGTGACGGCGACCACCGCGGCGGCCACCTCCTCCGCCGCCGGGCGGCGCGGCGGGGGCTCGGCGCCGAGCACCCCCAGCACGACGGTGCGGCCCGGCTCCACGAACTCGGCGATGCCGTCCAGGTCCGCGGCGGTCAGCGCACCCGCGTCCACCGACACGGCACGAAATGCGCTGCGTTGCAACAGTTCCCATGGGATACCCGGGGCGCAGCAGTGCAGCAGCACCTCGCCCCCGACCGTGTGGGCGCAGCTGTCGAGCAGGCCGGCGGCCAATTCCTCCTCGACGGGCGCCACCGGGCTCAGCGAGGTGACCCCACTCAGCCCCCCGCCCAGCGCTTTGGGCAGCGACGGCTCGTCGAACTGGACCACCACCTCCGCCTCGAGCCGGCGGGCCATCCCGGCCCGATGCGCGGCCACCCCCTCGGCCAGCGACGCGGCCAGGTCGCGCAGCGCCCCGGGGTCGGTGATCGCCCGGTGGCCGTTGGCCAGCTCGATTTCGGCGGCCAGCGTGATCGGGCCCGGCGCCTGCACCTTCACCACCCGGCCGTCGTTGCGCAGGCCGGCGGCCTCCCAGGCCTCCTCCAGCGCGTCCATGTCCTCGTCGAGCAGGCTGATCGCGCGGCGGGTGACCGCGCCGGGCCGGGCGGCAAGCCGGTAGCCGCGCGGCACCGTGTCAATGGCCACGTCGACCAGCAGCGCGCCGGCCCGGCCGAGCATGTCGGCACCGACGCCGCGGGCGGGCAACTCGACGATGTGCGCCAGTGCGCCCGCCAGTTCGCCCACCACGACTTCGGCGGCTTCCCGCGCGGCGCGGCCGGGCCACGAGCCGACACCGCTGGCGGCGGCGAAGGGATGGGCGAAAACACTCACCCGACAACCGTATTCGACGTCGCAGCACCCCCCGGTCGGCAGGGGTCTGTGTGCGCGCTGGCCGCGCGGGTAGGTTCAACGCAAAAGGGGTGCGTAAAGGTGTCGCAGAAGGCGAAATCAGCGTGGCTGCCGCTGTTGTGCGCGGCGGTGGCGCTGGTGGCGTCGTGCACTCGGGTGGTGGACGGCGCGGCCCTGGCGGGTTCCGGCGCCAACCGCAGAGTGGTGCAGGGCGTCGACGTCGACGCGATCCTGCTGGACCAGTCCCGGATGCGCGCGATCACCGGCGCCGGTGAGCATCTGACCATCATCCCCTCGATGGACGGCACCAGCCCGGTGGACATCGACGCGCTCGCCGAGACCGCGCCGCGCGAGTGCCGGTTCATCTACGCCGAGACGGCGACGTTCGGCCGCGACCTGGAGGCATTCCACAAGACGACCTTTCAGGACCCGCCCGACGGCGCGCTGATCTCCGAAGGCGCCGCGGCCTACCGCGATGCCGACGCCGCCCGGCGCGCCTTCGGCGCCCTGGTGGGCACCGTCGGCGACTGCGCGAACGGCTCGAGCGGGCAACTCTACGTCGGCGACTGGAACGCCGATGCCACCACGCTGCACCTGCGGCCGGGCGGCTGCGGCCGCGACTACCGGATCCTGTCGGTGGCCATGCTGGAGGTCACCTTCTGCGGCTTCGCGCAGTCGGTGTCCGACATCGTGATGACGAATATCTCGGCGAACATGCCGCGGTGATCAGCGTGCGGTGCCGGCGATGGTGGCGCTGCCGAGCACCTCGTCGCCGTCGGGGTCGCGGCGATAGAGCACCAGCGTCTGGCCCCGCGCCACGCCGCGCATCGGGGCGCGCAGTCGCACCACCAGCTCGCCGTTGACCAGTTCGGCTATCGCGTCGGCGGCTTCACCGTGCGCGCGCACCTGAACCGCGCACTCCAGCGGGCCCGACGGCGCGACGCCCGAGGTGAAAACCGGTGCCCGCCCGACCATTTCGTGTATCTCGAGGTCGGCGGCCTCCCCCACCCGCACCGTGGCCGTCTCGGCGTCGATCGCTGTCACGTAGCGCGGGCGGCCGTCGGGTCCCGGTCCGGCGATGCCGAGTCCCTTGCGCTGCCCGATGGTGAAACCGTGCACGCCGTCGTGCTCGGCGAGCACCGTGCCGTCCGCATTGACCACCGCGCCGCGGCGCACCCCGATGCGCTCGCCCAGGAACGCGCGGGTGTTGCCCGAGGGGATGAAGCAGATGTCGTGGCTGTCCGGCTTGTCGGCGACGGTCAGGCCGCGCCGGGCGGCTTCGGCCCGGATCTGCGGCTTGGGGGTGTCCCCGATCGGGAACGCCGCGTGCCGCAGCTGCTCGGCGCTCAGGACGGCCAGCACGTAGGACTGGTCTTTATCGTGATCGACGGCGCGGCGCAGCCGGCCGTCGGCGAGCCGGGCGTAATGGCCGGTGGCCACCGTATCGAAGCCCAGCGCAACGGCTTTCGCGGACAGCGCCGAGAATTTGATCTTCTGATTGCACACCACACACGGGTTGGGCGTTTCGCCGCGCGCGTACGACGCCACGAATTCGTCGATGACGTCCGCGGCGAACCTCTCGGCGAAATCCCATACGTAGAACGGAATTCCGAGCACGTCGGCGACGCGGCGCGCATCGGAGGCGTCCTCCTTCGAGCAACACCCCCGCGAGCCGGTGCGCAGCGTGCCGGGCGCGCTGGACAGCGCCAGGTGCACGCCGACCACGTCGTGTCCGGCGTCGACCATCCGGGCGGCGGCGACCGACGAGTCGACGCCGCCGCTCATGGCGGCAAGCACTTTCACCTAGGACGCCCCCGCGGCGGCCAGCGCGGCCCGTCGGGCGCGGTCCACCGCGCCCGGCAGCACGCGCAGCACGGCGTCGATGTCTGCGTCGGAACTGGTGTGCCCCAACGAAAGTCGCAAAGATCCACGGGCGGTGGCCGCGTCGGCGCCCATCGCGATCAGCACGTGGGAGGGCTGCGCGACACCGGCGGTGCATGCCGACCCGGTCGAACACTCGATTCCATTGGCGTCCAGCAGCATCAACAGCGCATCGCCCTCGCAGCCGCGGAAGGTGAAGTGCGCGTTGCCGGGCAGCCGCAGCGGGTCCCGGGCTCCGTTGAGGGTGACGTCCTCGATGCCGCCCAGCACGCCGTCGACCAGCCGGTCGCGTAACGCCCGCAGCCGGGCGCTGTTGGTCTCGAGCCCGTCGACCGAGATCCGGGCCGCCGCCGCCATTCCGACCGCACCGGCGACATCGGCGGTGCCCGAACGGATGTCGCGCTCCTGCCCGCCCCCGTGCGCCAACGGCACGCAGGCCACGTCGCGGCGCAGCAGCAGCGCACCCACGGCCGGCGGGCCGCCGAACTTGTGCGCGGTCACGCTCATCGCCGACAGCCCACTGGCGGCGAAGTCGACCGGTAGCTGCCCCACAGCCTGGACGGCGTCGCTGTGCATCGGCACGCCGAATTCGGCTGCGACGGCGGCGAGTTCGGCCGCCGGCAGCACGGTGCCGACCTCGTTGTTGGCCCACATCACCGAGACCAGCGCGACGTCGTCGTGGCGCGTGAGCACGTCGCGCAGCGCCGCGGCCGACACCGACCCGTCGGGGGCGGTCGGCAGCCAGGTGACCTCGGCGCCCTCGTGCTCGACGAGCCAATTGACCGAGTCCAGCACGGCGTGGTGTTCCACCTCACTGGTGACGATGCGCCGGCGGCGCGGATCGGCTCCTCGTCGGGCCCAGTAGATGCCCTTGACCGCCAGGTTGTCGCTCTCGGTGCCGCCGGCGGTGAAGATGACCTCCGAGGGGCGCGCGCCCAGCCGGTCGGCGATCAGCTCGCGGGACTCCTCGATGCGGCGCCGCGCCGCCCGGCCGCTGGTGTGCAGCGAGGACGCGTTGCCGACCGTGCCGAGCACAGCCGTCATCGCCTCGACGGCGGCGGGGTGCATCGGGGTGGTGGCGGCGTGATCGAGGTAGACCATGACGCGAACCACGATACCGGCCCGCCCGTTTGCTCAGGCCACCAGCACGTGCCCGTGACCAGCGCGCCGGGCGGTTCCGCCGCCCACCGCGGACTGGCAGCGGTGGGCCAGGGCGCGCCGGTCGGTCCCCGGGAGCTGCAGGGACTCGACGCGCACCCGCGCCAGCGTGCGCGGCACGACGAGCAGCCGCCGAATGGAGCTCAGCAGGGTCTCGTCGCCGACGAAGGCCGGCACCGTCGAGGGGCTGCCGTCGACGTGGTGATAGGTCAGCCGCACGGGCTGCACCGGGCGGGCGGCATCGATCGCGGCCTGGAACATCGCCGGGTAGAAGGCGCCGCGGCCTTGATGCGATTGTCCGGCTTCTTTTCCGGCCGTGTCCCGACCGGCATCGTCGCCGGACACTCCGCACCAGGTGGTGCCCTCCGGGAAGGCCACCACCGTCTGACCGGCGCGCAGCCGGCGGGCGACGGCGTCGACCACGCCGGGCAGCCGCCGCAGACTGGACCGCTCGATGGGGATGATCTTCAGGATGCGGGCCACCACCCCGGTCGCGCGGCCGGTGAACATGTCGGCGCGCGCGACGAACGACCCGGGCAGCACCGAGCCGATGGCGAAGACGTCGAGCCACGACATGTGCGGGCTCACCACCAGCACCCCGCGCAGGTTGCGAATCGGGTTGCCCGTCACGGTGATTCGCACCCCCAGGCAGCGCAGCACCGCGCGGCAATAGATGCGCTGCGCGCGGGTGCGGCCCGGCAGCGGCACCGCCAGCAGCGGCAGCCCCGGCGCCAGCAGCAGCGCCAGCGTGAGGCGAAGGGCGATCCGCAGCGTCACCCGCAGCCGTCGCGGCGTCGCCACGTCGCCCACGCCCACGCAGCCCGCATCGCACGAGGCGCGCGGCAGCCAGGAGTGTCCGGTGCCCGCCGGGGCGTTCATCGCCGGCCGCCCGCCATTTCCGATGCCGCCGACACCGACCGGAGGCGTTTGAGATATCGGGTGTCGGCGTGCGCCTTGTCCAGCAGGACGCAGAAATCGCCGACGCCGAAGTCGGGGTCGTGCGCGGGTTCGCCGCACACCTGGGCGCCCAGCCGCAGGTATCCGCGCATCAGCGCCGGAACCGACGGCCGCGCCGGCGGCGCGATGTCGTCGATCGCCGTCCCGTTGACCACCACCGGCCGGTGCGGGTACACCCGGTGTTCCGGCGGTGCCGCGTGCCGGTCGAGGATGAAGTCGCGGACGCCGCGCAGCCGGCTGCCCGGCGCCGGGCCGTCGTCTTCATCGCCGATGGGCACCGACACGCATCCGGTCACGTGGTCGTAGCCGTAGCGGTCCAGGTAGGCCAGGATGCCCGCCCACATCAACAGCACGACGCCGCCGTTGCGATGCCCATCGCGCACCACGGCGCGTCCCATCTCCACCAGGGACGGCCGCAGCGGGTCCAGGGCGCGGATGTCGAACTCGGTGGCGGTGTAGAGGCCCCCGGCCGCGATGGCGCCGGCCGGCGCCAGCATGCGGTAGCAGCCGACCAGCTCGCCGGTGTCGTCGTCGCGCACCAACAGGTGGTCGCAGAACTCGTCGAACCGGTCGAGATCCCGCCCGTCCTGGCCGGCCGCCGGCAGTGCGAAGCCGGGGGTGCTGGTGAACACGTCGTACCGGAGCCGCTGCGCCGCCTCGATCATGGCGGGGTCGGTGGACAGCAACAGGGAGTAGCGCGGTGTGGCCGCCGCGCCGGTGGGCTTTTCGCTGGGTATGAGGACTGAAGCGATGCTCATGAAGCCCAACGTGGCGTAGTCGATGAGCTAGTCGGCATCGCCGCTGTGACGTGTCGGTGCACGTGAGATGACGAAATGCCGCGGTTGAGCACCGAGTGTTGCGGGTAGAGCGTGCAAGATGACGATCCACTCGGCGATTCAGGCTCCGTCGTGAAGCACACCGCGGCCGCGGTATGAGCCCGGACACGCGCCGTTTGTGCTTCGCCGATCAGCTGGGCCCCCACTTCCTGGACCACCGCGACCAGCCGGTGTTGCTCATCGAGTCCCGCGCGGTGTTCGGGCGCCGCCGCTTTCACCGCCGCAAGGCCCACCTTGTGCTCTCCGCGCTGCGCCACCGCGCGGCCGAACTGGGCGATCAGGCGCTGTTCCTGCGGACCCGCACGTACGGCGAGGCGTTGGAGCGGGTGCGCGAGCCGATCAGCGTGTGCCAACCCACCACCTGGGCCGCCGACGGGTTCGTCCGGTCGCGGCCGGCGATCGAGGTGTTGCCCGCGCGCGGATTCTGCACCGACCGCGCGGATTTCGACGAGTGGGCCAAGCGGCAGCGGACGCTGCTGCTGGAGAACTTCTACCGCGACGCCCGGCGCCGGTTCGAGCTGCTGATGGACGGGGAACAACCGGTGGGCGGGCGGTGGAACTTCGACGCCGACAACCGAGAGCCGGCTCCGAAAGGCGCCGAGACGCTGGGCGTGCCCGCGCCGTGGCGACCCGACGAGGACGAGATCGACGAGCAGGTGCGCGCGGACCTGGACCGCTGGGAGCGCGACGGCGACGCCGCCTTCGTCGGTCGCGACGGGCCGCGCGAATTCCCCGTCACCGCAACCGAAGCGCAGACCGCGCTGGCAGTGTTTGTGCGGGATCGGTTGCCGCACTTCGGCCCTCACGAGGACGCCATGCTCTCCGGTGACCGTTTCATGGTGCACAGCCTGCTGTCGGCGCCGATGAACCTCGGGCTGCTCGACCCGCTGGACTGCGCGTACGCGGCCGAGGACGCCTACCGCGCGGGCAACGCCCCGCTGGCCAGTGTCGAGGGTTACATCCGCCAACTGATCGGGTGGCGGGACTACATCTGGCACGTCTACTGGTATTTCGGGCCCGATTACCGGCGCCACAACGCGCTCCAGGCGCACGCGGGACTGCCGGAGTGGTTCGCCGAGCTCGATGCCGACGCCGTCGAGGCCCGCTGCCTGCGCGACGTGCTGGCGCAGGTCCGCGACCACGGCTGGGCGCACCACATCCCGCGGCTGATGGTGCTGTCCAATTACGCGTTGCAGCGCGGCTGGGATCCCGCCGCGGTCACCGACTGGTTCCACCGGTGTTTCGTCGATGGCTACGACTGGGTGATGGTCGCCAATGTCGTGGGCATGTCGCAGCACGCCGACGGCGGGCTGATGGCGACGAAGCCCTACGCCGCGGGCGGCGCGTACATCAACCGCATGAGCGACTACTGCGGGCACTGCGTGTATCGCCCGGCCGAGCGGGTTGGCGAGCGCGCCTGCCCCTTCA
Organism: Mycobacterium sp. 1245801.1; assembly: GCF_001673055.1. Lineage (NCBI taxonomy): Bacteria > Bacillati > Actinomycetota > Actinomycetes > Mycobacteriales > Mycobacteriaceae > Mycobacterium > Mycobacterium sp. 1245801.1. The sequence goes on along the minus strand of NZ_LZKY01000321.1, from coordinate 6,490 downwards.
CTGCCGGCTACTGGATGTTTCTGCAGCGCAACAAGAACTATCTGGGGGGAAACACGCGCATGTCCCAACCGTTGGCAGGCCTGCGAAGGCTCACCGATCTCGATGACGTCATCGAACAGCAGCGTCGGCTTGGGCAGGCCGCGCCATGATCCTCACCGCGGATCGGCAGATCGCGGCGTCGCCGGCCGCGGTGTGGGAGCTGCTGGTCGATCTGGACGCGTGGCCCAAGTGGGGGCCGACGATCCGTGGCGCGCGGCTCGATGAGCCACACACCGAGCTGGGCCTGCACGCGACGGGCATGGTCCAGACGTCGCTGCTGGTCTCTGCGCCGTTCGAGGTGACCGAGTTCGATCCGGGCCGATCCTGGGCGTGGAAGGTGGCCGGTGTCCCGGCGACCCGGCATCGGGTGGACCCGGTGGGCGACGGCGCGCGGGTGAGCATGTCGGTGCCGTGGTGGGCGGCGCCCTACCTGACGGTCTGCTCCATCGCCGTGCGCCGCATCGACGCGATGCTGACCGGCGCCTAGCCGCGTCGGGGCCGCCCCGGGAACCGATGTGTGACTTCGCAATCCGCTAGCGCCGGTGCTGGCGGTTTCGGGAAGGGGTCAATGGTCCGCACGCGGTGTCAATTCGCCCCCCGACGCAACAGCCCCCGGCACCGCGGTGCCGGGGGCTGTTGCAACCGAGAAACTCAGCCCTTGCGGGTCTTGATCGCCTCGGTGAGCTGCGGAGCCACCTTGAACAGGTCGCCCACCACGCCGTAGTCGGCGATCTCGAAGATGGGCGCCTCTTCGTCCTTGTTGACCGCGATGATCGTCTTGGACGTCTGCATGCCCGCCCGGTGCTGGATGGCACCGGAGATGCCCAGCGCGATGTACAGCTGCGGCGAGACCGTCTTACCGGTCTGGCCCACCTGGAACTGGCCCGGGTAGTAGCCGGAGTCGACGGCGGCGCGCGAGGCGCCGACGGCCGCGCCCAGCGAGTCGGCCAGCTCCTCGACGACGCTGAAGTTCTCCGCGCTGCCGACGCCGCGACCCCCGGAGACGACGATGGTGGCCTCGGTCAGTTCCGGACGGTCGCCAGCGACCGCGGGCTCGCGGGCGGTGACCTTGGTGGCGTTCTCGGCGGGGGCCGGCACCTCGACGGTGACCTCTTCGCCGGCGCCGGCCTGCGGCTCGGCGTCGATCGCGCCGGCGCGCACGGTGATCACCGGGGTGTCGCCGTTGGCCTGCGCCTCCACGGTGTACGCGCCACCGAAGATGGAGTAGGTCGCCTTGTTGCCTTCCTTGACGTCGACGACGTCGACCAGCAGGCCGGAGCCGATGCGGGCCGCGAGCCGGCCGGCGATCTCCTTGCCGTCGGCGTTGGCCGACAGGATCACCGCGGCGGGCGAGTTGGACTCGGCAAGCGAGGCCAGCACGTCGACCACCGGGGTGATCAGGTACTTGTCGACGTCCTCGGACTCGGCGACGTAGATCTTGGCGGCGCCGGCCTCCTTGAGACCGTCGACCAGAGGCGCGGCGGTGCCAGGCGCGCCGACCACGACGGCGGCGGGCTCACCCAGCGCGCGGGCGGCCGTGATCAGTTCGGAGGTGACCTTCTTCAGCGCACCTTCTGTGTGCTCGACGAGCACCAGTACTTCAGCCATGGGTTATTTCGCTCTTTCGTGTGTCCGGAGGTGTCTGGTGCTAGATGATCTTCTGGGCGACCAGGTACTTGGCGATGTCGTTGCCGCCCTCGCCCTCGTCGGTGACCTTCTCGCCCGCGGTCTTGGGCGGCTTGGGCGTCGACGACAGCACGGTCGACCCGGCGTTCTCCAGCCCGACCTCGTCGGGCTCGACCCCGATCTCGGCCAGGGTCAGCACCGTGACCTCTTTCTTCTTGGCGGCCATGATGCCCTTGAAGGACGGGAAGCGCGGCTCGTTGATCTTCTCGGTAACACTGACCACCGCGGGCAGCGTGGCCTCGAGGGTGAACACGCCCTCGTCGGTCTCCCGCTCGCCGGTGACCTTGTCGCCCTCGATGGAGAGCTTGCGCACGTGGGTGAGCTGGGGCAGGCCCAGGTACTCGGCGATGACGGCCGGCACCGCGCCGCCGGTGCCGTCGGTCGCCTCGTTGCCGGCGATGACCAGCTCGGTGCCCTCGATGGTGCCCAGCGCGCGCGCCAACGCCCATCCGGTCTGGACCACGTCGGAACCGTGCAGGCCGTCGTCCTTGAGGTGGACGGCCTTGTCGGCGCCCATCGACAGCGCCTTGCGGATGGCCTCGGTTGCGCGCTCGGGACCCGCGGTCAGCACGGTCACCGACCCCTCGCCGCCCTCGCGCTCGCGAATCTGCAGCGCCTCTTCGACCGCGCGCTCGTTGATCTCGTCCAGCACCGCGTCGGCGGCCTCACGGTCCAAGGTGAAATCGCCGTCAGAGAGCTTGCGCTCCGACCAGGTGTCCGGGACCTGCTTGATCAGGACCACGATGTTCGTCATGAGTGTGGTTCGTCCTCCTCGAAGGGGGCTCGCAGCAATCGACTACGAAACCTCGGTACGCGTTTTCGCAACGCACGGCCGTGTTACTACCCGGTAACTTTGTGCGGTATGCATTCACACCATAGCTGGTCGCTCAGGCCATATTGCCCGCTCCTCCCCCGTCCGCTGCCCCGGACGGGATCGTCGCCGGGCGGCACGTTCTTGCGGCCCGTCCGCCGCCTCACGAGCGGGGGCTCACGTCTCCGGTTCGCGAATCCGACACTTCGCGTTAGCCTGCCTATGCAATGAGCGCACCGGTCCCTGACGTCCCGCAGCACATCCCCGGCGACACCGCGTCGGTGGGTGACGCCGTGATGACGCTGACGGGCGAGCGCACCATCCCCGGTTTGGACATCGAGAACTACTGGTTTCGCCGCCACGAGGTCGTCTACCAGCGGCTCGCCGGGCGCTGCGTGGACGCCGACGTGCTCGAGGCCGGCTGCGGCGAGGGCTACGGCGCCGATCTGATCGCCGGCGTCGCGCGCCGCGTCATCGCCGTCGATTACGACGAGGCCGCGGTGGCCCATGTCCGCAGCCGCTACCCCCGGGTGGACGTCATGCAGGCGAACCTCGCGCAGCTGCCGCTGCCCGACTCGTCGGTCGACGTTGTGGTCAACTTCCAGGTGATCGAGCACCTGTGGGACCAAACACAGTTCGTCGTGGAGTGCGCCCGGGTGCTGCGGCCGTCCGGGCTGCTGATGATGTCGACCCCCAACCGGATCACCTTCTCCCCCGGCCGTGACACCCCGATCAACCCCTTCCACACCCGGGAACTCAACGCCGCCGAGCTCACCCAGCTGCTGGTCGACGGCGGGTTCCGCGATGTCTCGATCAGCGGCCTGTTCCACGGCCCGCGGCTGCGGGAGATGGACGCCCGGCACGGCGGCTCGATCATCGACGCGCAGATCCAGCGGGCAATGGCCGCTGACCCGGGGGCTCCCTGGCCGCCCGAGCTGGCGGCCGACGTCGCCGCGGTCACCACCGCCGACTTCGACCTGATCGAGGCCGGCGAGGGTGCGCGCACCGGCCACCACATCGACGACAGCCTCGACCTGGTCGCGATCGCGGTAGCGCCGTGAGCACGGCGCAGAACCGGGTGCCCGGCCTCTTCACCCTGGTTTTGCACACCCACCTGCCCTGGCTGGCCCATCACGGCCGCTGGCCCGTCGGCGAGGAATGGCTGTACCAATCCTGGGCGGCGGCCTACCTGCCGCTGATGCGCGTGCTCGACACGTTGGCCGGCGAGGATCGCCGGAGCTTGATCACCCTCGGCGTCACTCCGGTGGTCAACGCGCAGCTCGACGACCCGTACTGCCTCGACGGCATGCACCACTGGCTGGCCAACTGGCGGCTGCGCGCCTTGGAAGCGACCGCAGTGGCCACCAGCGTGCGTAGCGCCCCCCGCTCGAAGTCGGCCGGCTACCCCTCCTGCACGCCGGAAGCCTTGCGCGCCTTGGGGATTCGCGAGTCCGCCGAGGCGCAGGGCGCGCTGGACGACTTCGGCACCCGGTGGCGGCACGGCGGCAGCCCGCTGCTGCGCGGCCTGCTCGACGCCGGCACGGTGGAGCTGCTCGGCGGTCCGCTGGCCCACCCGTTCCAGCCGCTGCTGGCGCCCCGGCTGCGCGAGTTCGCGCTGCGCGAGGGTCTGGCCGACGCGCAGGCGCGCCTGGCCCGGAGCCCGGGCGGCATCTGGGCGCCCGAGTGCGCCTACGCGCCCGGCCTGGAGCACGACTACGCGGGCGCGGGCGTCACCCACTTCATGGTCGACGGCCCGTCGCTGCACGGCGACACCGCGCTGGGCCGGCCCGTCGGCGACACCGACGTGGTGGCGTTCGGGCGCGACCTGCAGGTCAGCTACCGGGTGTGGTCACCGAAGTCCGGCTATCCGGGGCACGGCGCGTACCGCGATTTCCATACCTATGACCACCTCACCGGCCTCAAGCCCGCCCGGGTGACGGGCCGCAACGTGCCCTCGCAGGACAAGGCGCCCTACGACCCCGAGCGCGCCGACCACGCGGTCGACACGCACGTCGCCGACTTCGTCGAGGTGGTCCGCAACCGGTTGCTCTCCGAGTCCGAGCGCATCGGGCGACCCGCCCATGTGATCGCCGCCTTCGACACCGAGCTGTTCGGCCACTGGTGGTACGAGGGCCCGACCTGGCTGGAGCGGGTGCTGCGGGCCTTGCCCGAGGCGGGCGTTCGGGTGGGCACGCTGTCCGACGCCCTCGCCGACGGCTTCGTCGGACACCCGGTCGCCCTGCCGCCCAGCTCGTGGGGATCGGGCAAGGACTGGCAGGTGTGGGCGGGCGAGCAGGTCGCCGATCTGGTGGCGCTCAACAGCGAAGTGGTCGACATGGCGCTGAGCACCGTCGACAAGGCGCTGTCCCAGACGGCGTCGCTGGACGGGCCGATCCCCCGTGACCACGTCGCCGATCAGATCCTGCGGGAAACGCTGCTCACCGTCTCCAGCGACTGGCCGTTCATGGTGAGCAAGGATTCGGCCGCCGACTACGCCCGCTACCGCGCCCATCTGCACGCGCACGCCACCCGCGAGATCGCCGACGCGCTGGCGTCCGGGCGGCGCGACACCGCGCAGCGGCTGGCGCAGGGATGGAACCGCGCCGACGGGCTGTTCGGCGCCCTCGATGCCCGCAGGCTGCCCCGATGAGGCGGGCGAGGTTGGTCTTGGCGTGAAGATCCTGATGGTGTCGTGGGAATACCCGCCGGTGGTGATCGGCGGGCTAGGCCGGCACGTGCATCACCTGTCGACCGCGCTGGCCGCCGCGGGTCACGACGTCGTCGTGCTGTCCCGGCGGCCCACCGGAACCGATCCCCGCAGCCATCCCTCGTCGGATCACCTCAGCGAGGGCGTCCGGGTGATCGCGGCCGCCCAGGATCCGCACGAATTCAGCTTCGGCACCGACATGATGGCCTGGACACTGGCCATGGGCCACGCCATGATCCGCGCCGGGCTACCGCTGACCACACCGGGCACCAACCGCGCCTGGCGGCCCGACGTCGTGCACGCCCACGACTGGCTGGTGGCCCACCCGGCGATCGCGCTCGCCCAATTCTACGATGCGCCAATGGTTTCCACGATTCACGCCACCGAAGCCGGCCGGCACTCCGGCTGGGTCAGCGGTGCGATCAGCCGTCAGGTGCACGCGGTCGAGTCGTGGCTGGTGCGCGAATCCGACTCGCTGATCACGTGTTCGGCGTCGATGGCCGACGAGATCACCGAGCTCTTCGGCCCCGGTCTGGCCGAGATCACGGTGATCTGCAACGGCATCGAGACGGCGCGGTGGCCGTTCGCGGAACGCCGGCCGCGCACCGGGCCGGCCGAACTGCTGTACCTGGGCCGGCTGGAATACGAGAAGGGTGTGCACGACGCCATCGCCGCGCTGCCGCGGATCAGGCGCAGCCACCCCGGCACCACCCTGACCATCGCCGGCGAGGGCACCCAGCAGGCCTGGCTCGTCGAGCAGGCCCGCAAACACCGGGTGCTCAAGGCAATCCGGTTCGTCGGGCACCTCGAACACGCCGAGCTGCTGGCCGTCCTGCATCGCGCCGATGTCGCGGTGCTGCCCAGTCACTACGAGCCGTTCGGGATCGTGGCCCTCGAGGCGGCCGCGGCCGGCACTCCCCTGGTGACGTCCGACATCGGCGGGCTGGGCGAGGCGGTGATCAACGGCCAGACCGGTGTCTCGTGCCCGCCGCGCGACGTGGCCCGGCTGGCCGCGGCGGTGCGCACCGTGCTCGACGACCCGCAGGCCGCGCAGCAGCGCGCCCGCGCCGCCCGCGAACGACTCACCTCCGATTTCGACTGGCGCACGGTGGCCGACAAGACGGCGCAGGTCTATCTGTCGGCCAAGCGGGGGGTGCGCCAGCCGCACGCGCGGCTGCCCATCGTCGAACACGCCTTGCCGAACCGGTAGCGCTGTTCCTAACGTTTCACGGATGGGGCTGGACTAT
>NZ_LZKY01000320.1:0-780 GCF_001673055.1 Mycobacterium sp. 1245801.1 | reverse complement strand
TCGGCCTGCAGTCCGAAGAGGTCTACGACAAGTACATGCACTACCTGACCGGCTGCGAGAACTTCTTCCGCAAGGGTGTCACCAATGTGGGGCAATTCACGTTGGTCAAGTAGGGCGGGACAAGTCGGCCCCGAACGGTGAACCGTTCGGGGCCGATTGCTTTACTGGGCCGGTTACTTCTCCAGCGTGAACTGATTGACGTCGGTGTAGCCCGCACGGAACAACTTCGCGCAGCCGGTCAGGTACTTCATGTACTTGTCGTAGACCTCTTCGGACTGCAGGGCGACCGCCTTGTCCTTGTTGGCCTCCAGGTTGGCCGCCCAGATGTTGAGGGTCCGCGCGTAATGCTGCTGCAGCAGCTGCACCCGCTCGATCGTGAAGCCCGCCGCCTCGCCGAATTTGAAAATGTCTTCCTGCGCCGGGAGTTGTCCACCCGGGAAAATTTCCTGGCCGATGAATCGAGCGAATCGGATATCGCTCATCGTGATGGAAACACCGCGCTCGTGCTGCTGTTTTTGCGTGTAGGTCAAGATGGTGTGCAACAGCATTCGGCCGTCGTCGGGAAGGATCTCGTAGGCGCGCTCGAAAAATGCGGGATAGCGCTCCATCTTGAAAGCTTCGAAGGCGCCAATCGTGACGATCCGGTCGACCTTGTCCTCGAACTCTTCCCAGCCCTGCAACCGCACCTCGATGTTGCGGCTGGTCGGCAATCCGGCCAGCTTGTTCTTGCTGTACTCAAACTGATTGCGGCTCAGCGTGATCCCGATGACGTTGACGTCG
>NZ_LZKY01000319.1:0-20032 GCF_001673055.1 Mycobacterium sp. 1245801.1 | reverse complement strand
CGGAGGCGTGCAGCTACCGCGGCGAGGCCGCCGACTTCTTTGCCAGCATCTCGCTGAGCTACCTCGGCGACATGCAGTTAGAACTGATCCAGCCGGTCCGCGGCCAGAACATCTATAGTGACTTCCTGTCCGAGCGCGGGCCGGGTTTGCACCACGTCTGCATGTCGCCGAGGTAGCTCAGCGAGATGCTGGCAAAGAAGTCGGCGGCCTCGCCGCGGTAGCTGCACGCCTCCGGAGCAAAGTGCACCTCGGGTATGCGCACCCACTTGCGCACCCCTAACAGGCCGGTGAGGGCCGTTTCGGTGGCATCCAGGTCGCCGGTGACCCAGGCAATCTGCGTCGGTGATTCGAGGGGAAGCGTCATCGTCTCGCACAATAGTCCAGCCGCCGGGCCGCCAGAAAGGGCCCGAATGACTTTGCCGTGGGCGGCTGCTCCGGCCGCCTGCTCACCGGGTGAACACGTTCTAATTATGGTTTGCCGGCGGCCGCCGCGCCCGTCAGTGCCGGCTCAGTACGTCCACCAGCAGCCGCAGCTGGGCCTCGAAGACGCCCTGCGGGTCGGTCAGGGTGTCGGCGCCGTATTGCCCGAACACCTCGAGGCTGATGGCGCCGAGCACACCCGCCCACAGCAAAAAGCACTTGGCCAGCACCTGGTCGTCACCGGGGAACCCGAATTCCTGACGGATCCGTTCGAAGTCCGACGACATCGGTTGCGGGGCAACATCATTGGTTAGCCGGATGTCACCTGTGGCGATTCCCGCCGCGACCGCGTCGAACAGCGCCGCCACCACCCGGGTACCCACCGCAACCGTGCGCTCGGGCGGCGCGTGATATCCGGGCACGGGACTGCCGTACAGCAGGGCCCAGCAGGCCGGGTGCGCGACGGCCCACTCCCGGGTGGCTCGCGCGATGGCGACGACATCGTCGCTCCACAGGTCGCCGACCGACTGACGGGCGCGATCCACGGCATCGGCCAGGTCGGAATAGGCGTCGACGAGCAGCAGGGTCAGCAGTTCGTCGCGGCTGGACACGTAGCGGTACACCGCCGAGGACACCATGCCCAGGTCGCGGGCTATCGCACGCACCGACAGTCCAGCGGCGCCGCGGTCGACCAACTGGCGGCGACCGAGTTCGATGATGCGCGCCTCGATCTGCTCGCGCGATTCCTGGCGTTTGCCCACGCCGCCAGTCTGTCACGACCGAGAACACCGCTCTTGCTTTCCGCGGCGGGTCGTGGCAGCATCGTCAAAACAGAGAGCATCGCTCTCGTTTCGACGGGATTGCTGAGAGGCCACGACATGTCCACGCGATACGAAGAACCGAACCGGGCCGCGCGCGCCGCCAACCGGGTCATCCGCTGGCTGGCCGAAGCGGGGATCAGCATCGCCGGCACCCGGGCCTTGCGGGTGCGCGGTCGCAAAACCGGAAAGCCGCGCGCCGTCGTGATCAACCTGCTGACCGTCGACGGCGTCGACTACCTGGTCTCCCCGCGCGGCAACACCCAGTGGGCCCGCAATGTCCGGGCGGCCGCCGTCGTCGAGGTGGGCCCCCGCTGGCACCGGCGCAGCCTCCGGGTCAGCGAGGTCGATGACGCGGCCAAGCCCGAGCTGCTGAGGCGCTATCTGGCCCGGTGGTACTGGCAGGTCAAGGGGTACGTCGCCGGATTAACCCCGGACAGCACCGACGAGCAGTTCCGCGCCGCCGCTCCCTCGATTCCGGTGTTCGCGCTGACCCCGATCGGCGCGGCCGGCTTGGCCTAGTGCGCGTTGTCGCGCACGCAATGACCTAGTGCGCGTTGTCGCGCACGCCGAGATCCTCGCGGACCTCCTGCGACGTGGCCCCCCACGACACCGCGGCGGGCAAGTCACCCCACACGCTGTTGAAGATCCCGACGATCTGTCCCGGGCCGCCGTTGGGCGCCAGGTACACCGGTCCGCCCGAATCGCCGTTGTGGCTTTGCACGCCGTGCGACATGGTGAACCAGCCGTTGTTCACGCTTTCCACCGTCCCGCAGGTTTCCCCGGTGATCACGCCGAAATGGCAGACGGGCTGTCCGGGCGCGAGCGCCAGCCCGGGGTCGGAGACGAGCGGCCGACCGCCCGGCAGGATGTTGTTCGCCGTCACGCTGTTGTCCAGCACGATCGCTTCGTAGTCGCTGATCGTCTGGCTGGTGGACACCGTCGTCCCGCTGGGCGTGTTGTCCCGGAAGGCCGCCATCCGGCCGATGACGGCGCCGCCCCGGTCCGTCACCACTCCGGCCCCGCTACGGCAGTGGCCCGCGGTGAATGCGATCTTGAGAGCGGGGTCGACGTAGCCGAGCGTGCACACCCGGTTGTCCTGGCGTATCTCCATGCCCGGGTACACCATGACGTCGGCTTTGGCCTGCGCGGCCGGCAGCAAGGAGGCGAGCGCTGCGACAGTAGTCGACGCGGCGAATGCGCGCGTTGCCAGTCGATGCACCATGAACTCCGATCCATCGGGCCGATACTGACGGGAGGCGGGGGTTACGGCGTAACCCTCCTCCACGCTCAGCTTTTCGCGCCGGCCCGCGCAAATGTTACAGCGAGGTCACGAGCGGGGTGGTGGCGTCGGCCGGACGGGCCGCCCGCGGCAGCCAGCCCGGCGGACCGAACACGTACCCCAACCGGTCACGCAGGCGCGTCGCCGAGCGCCAGTCGCGGGCGATCGCGACGTATTCGCGGGTCTGCAACGTCCAGATGTTGAACGTGTCCACCCGCTTGGTGAGCCCGTAATGCGGCCGGAACAGCTCGGGCTGGAAGGTGCCGAAGAGCCGGTCCCAGACGATGAAGATGCCGCCGTAGTTCTTGTCGAGATACACCTTGTCCATTCCGTGGTGCACCCGGTGGTGCGACGGCGTGTTGAAGACGAACTCGAACGGTCGCGGCAGCTTGTCGATGCGCTCGGTGTGGATCCAGAACTGGTAGATCAAGTTCAGCGAAAAACTGAAGAACACCATCCACGGTGGAATCCCCAACAGCGGCAACGGGATCCACATCAGGATTTCGCCGCTGTTGTTCCACTTCTGGCGCAGCGCGGTGGCGAAGTTGTAGTACTCGCTGGAGTGATGGGCCTGGTGCGTCGCCCAGATCAACCGCACGCGGTGCGCGATCCGGTGATAGGCGTAGTAGAGCAGGTCCACACCGAGGATCGCGATCACCCAGGTGTACCAACGGGTCGCGGGCAGCTGCCAGGGCGCCACGTAGGCGTAGATCGCCGCGTAGCCGAACAGCGCCAGCGTCTTCCAGCCGGCGGTGGTGGCCACCGACACCAGCCCCATCGAAATGCTCGCCATCGAGTCGCGGGTCAGGTGCGCTCCCGACGCCGGCCGCGCGGCGTCGACGGCGTCGGCTCCCTCGGCCGTCAGATGTTCCAGCTTTCGGGCGGCGGTCCATTCGAGGGTCAACAGCAGCAGGAAGAACGGCACGGCGAACAGCACCGGATCCCGCATCTGCGGAGGCAGCGCGGATAGGAAGCCTGAGAGAGCGCTCACACAGGTAAGACTACGACGAGCGCCGCGGTATTCACCTCGCCCTGGTCGGTCGGGCGCCGCCCCGCGGTGGCGCGTCGATCAGCGACGATCGTCGGACTGCGCTTCGTCCCCGGCATACCACTGCACCGCGCGGACGCCGGGCAGCAGCGACAGTTCGGCCACCAGCCGCTCCAGCCGCGCCGGGGCATCGCCGTTCATCAGCAGGTGGGCGGTCAGCGCGACCTCGTCGCCGTCCGGGTTGCCGGTGTGGATCCCGCGAAGCGTGATGTCGTTGCTGCCGGCATGCTGGACGATCTGGGCGCGGGCGTACTTCTCGTGCTTGGGACGGCAGATCACCTGGACCAGATACGGCAGCAGGCTTTCGTCTTCCTCGGCGCTGTTGTCGCGATCGATCAGCCGGCCGAGCGGGCGTCCCAGGACATGAATGCCGACGACGGTGGCGGTGCCGATCAGCGCGAACACCAGGTGCCCGGAAGCCGCCAGCACGCCGATCGCCGCCGAGCACCACAATGTGGCGGCCGTGTTCAGGCCACGTACGTTGACGCCCTCCCGCAGGATCACCCCACCGCCGAGGAATCCGATACCGGACACCACATAGGACGCGACGCGCGTCGGGCTGCTGTCGGAGGTGGCGGCCGCGTACAGGACGAACAGGGTGGCGCCTCCGGCGACCAGCGCGTTGGTGCGCAGCCCGGCCCGACGCGCCCGCCATTGCCGTTCCAGGCCGATGAGGGCGCCGCAGCCGACGCCGACGCCGAGCCGGAGCGCGAAATCGAGGGCGCTCAACGTCTCCAACGACACGCTCCTTCCCGGTTGCAAGACGGCGAAGGGAGCTAACCAGATCCGGGTTAACGGCAAGTGGAGCCGACCGAATCGCCGACGTCGGGAGTATCCCCCGCGAACGGCGAGCCCGGGCTAACCGGTTTTGGGCGTCAGGTGGTGCGGACAGTAGGCGCTCGACGCGAGCGCCGCGAATTTGGCCGCAGCGTCCATCGTCATGCCGGGGTTTTGATCCTTGATGTCGCTGACGACCTGCAAACCCGTTTCACCCCTGCCCAGCAAGCCGCACACGGCTTTCGCGGACGCGATGACCTGGCCGGGGCTGCTGTAGGTGATGCCCGAACTGTCGAGGTTTGCCAGAAACGCCCCATCGTCCCCCTCGGGCTCGGCATGCGCGAGCGCCGCGAAGCTGATCGTGCCGATGGCGCCGAGCAGCGCCAGTAGGAGTCTCATACCGTTCGCGCCCTCCTGACCGGGGCGTCGGGCGGGGTCACCGTGGGCTTGTCACCACTGGACACGTGCACCGCATGGATGCCGGGCTTTGTCGACAGTTGGTCGAGCAGAGCGTCCAGGCCGGCCTTGTCGACATTCCAGTGCTGCACGGCTTCCGGTTGCTTTTGCAGCTTCGCGATGACGTCGTCGAGTTTGACGGGGGCGGTGCTCTTCGTGGCACCGCCGGCCCGGACGCCTCTGCCGCCCACTACTTGCGGCGCGACAGCGCCGAGGGCGCCCCCGGTCAGGCTGCCCAGCGCCATCTGACCGAGCAGGCTGCCTGGGATCGCGGCGGTGGGGGCCGCGGCCAGACCGGCGGCCGGAAGGCTGCTGGCGAGCCTGATCGCCGGGGTCGCCGAGGCCCAGGTCGGCGGCACCGACAATTTGCCCACAACGTTCGCCTCGCCCACGCCGGCTGATACCGCGCCGGTCAGGCCCGCGCCGGCCGACCGCAGACCGAGCCCTGCACCCAAGGCGGACTTCGGGATTTCCATGCCCTCGACCGGGACTTTGTAGAACATCTTGAACTCGGTCATGGCGAGGTTGATCGGGCTCATGCTGTCGTTGGCGACCGTGCTGAACCGGCCGATGTCGGCGAGGATGCCGAAGGTGTTCTGCCACGTCGTGCCGGCCAGCGGGGAACCCGTGAGGGTGTTGAGCACCTGGTCCCAGAACTCCATGTAGCCGCGGGAAGCGCTGCCGAGGGCCTCGAGTAGCTGGCTGATGATGCCCGACGGTGGGGACGCGGCGTCCGCGGCCGCACCGGTACTGCTTGCTAAAGCGCTGGCCTGGCCCACCGCGGCCGACTGGGCGGCGATTCCCGTCGCGTTGGTGGTCTGGGGTGGCTCGGTGAACGGGGTCAGCCGGGTGGCGGCGGCAGACGCGCTGGCGTAGCCGAACATCGCGGTGGCGTCCTGCGCCCACATTTCGCCGTATTCGGTCTCGGTTGCGGCGATCGCGGTGGTGTTCTGCCCGAAAACGTTGGTGGCCAACAGCATTGCCAATCGTGCGCGATTGGTCGCGATCGCGGTCGGTGGCACCACCGCCGCGAAGGCGCTCTCGTAGGCCGCCGCGGCCGCCGTCGCATGGATGGCCGCCGTCTTCGCCTGCGCCGCGATCGTCGACATCCAGGCCGCGTACGGCGCGGCGGCGGCGGCCATGGCGACCGCCGACGGGCCGGCCCACGCCTCGTTCGTCAGCCCCTCGATGACCGAACTGTAAGACGATGCGGCCGACTGCAATTCGGCCGCTAACGCGTCCCACGCGGCGGCGGCCGTCAGCATCGGTCCCGCCCCCGGACCCAGGTACATCTGGCCAGAGGTGATCTCGGGTGGCTGGAGAGCGAAATTCATCGCGGCGCCCTGGTCAAAGCGGGCATGGCGCGTTCTCCATGGTGCGATGGTTCGGTGCCGTCCGAGGTGTCATGTCGAAGGTCCGCTCAATCCGCCGGTACCACAATGATTGTGGCCGTGGTGGCAACGCCATCAGCCGCCGCCGCGAGGCCGGTGGTGCCATTGCTGACGGTGCGCACACCGGCGCCCGCCAAAGCGCGTCCGGCCAGGCTCGCCGCGGCCATCTCGCCGAACATCACCCCTTGCGGCGTCGTGGGGATCGTCGGGATTGGCCCCGTACTCGCGCTCGGCAGTACCGAGGCGACTGTCTTCATCACGGGCGCGGCTGCGGCCCAGCCTTGCGGGACCGACAGCGATCCGACCAGGGTCGCGCGGCCCATGGACCCCGCTACGTCCCCGATCTCTGGTGTCACCGCGGAGACGTAGCCGCCCCGCAACGGAGCCAGCGGCGACAACCCGCCGGCGATGGCCTTCCCGCCGCCGAGCAGTTCGGCGACACCCGGCGCGTTCTGGGCCAGCCCTAAGGCCTGCAGGGACAGCAGCCACCAGCCGCCGGGCAAGATGATCGCCCCGATGGGGCTGTAGGCGCCGGTGATGGCGGCGAAAAATGGCCTGAGGGCGGCGGTGATGGGGTAAATGGCTTCGATGATCGATGCCGCCGGCGTCGCCGCCGCCGCCGAAGGGGTCGACGCCAGGCCTTGCAGCATCGTGGGCAGCGCGTCGATCAGCGCCGGCAGCTGGGATGCGACGTCCGACGCGGCGTTCTGCGCCAGCGCTGCGGATTGCCTCGCCACCGCGGACGAATCAGTCGTCGGCGGCGGCTCAGCGAAGGGCGGCAACTGGGTGGCCGCAGCCGACGCGGCGGCGTAGGCATACATCGCGGCGGCGTCCTGGGCCCACATCTCGGCGTACTCCGCTTCGGCGGCCGCGATGGCCGCGGTGTTCTGGCCGAGGATGTTCGTGGCGATCAGCGTCATCAACAGGCTGCGGTTGGCGGCGATCGCCGGTGGGGGCACGGTCGCCGCGAACGCGGTCTCGTAGGCCATGGCAGCGAGCCTTGCCTGCATCGCGACCTGTTCCGCCTGGGCAGCGGACTGGTTTGCCCATGCCACATACGGGGCGACGGCGGCACTCATCGACGTCGCCGCCGGTCCAAACCAGGACCCGATGGTCATGCCCGAAATCGTCGAACTGTATGCCGCCGCATAGGAATACAGCTCGGCTCCCAGCGCATCCCATGCCGCGGCGGCGGCCAGCAAGGGCCCCGATCCGGCGCCCACGTACATCCGTCCCGAATTGACCTCTGGTGGCAGCGCCCCAAAGTCCACCCGTTGCCTCCCGTCCTCCTCTGGCGCCAGGGTAGGAGCGCATACGCCACCAGCCGGCAAACAAGCTCCGGCTCAAATGGAATTCATGGGATTCACAGGCGGAACATATCTATGTTTCATGTGATTGGAGAGGTGCTCCGCCGCGGTCGAACCCGCCGTCGCTAGGTCAGCGTTTTGCGTAGAGTTGCTGCGGGCAATAGTATTTCGCCGCGATCGCCAGGAAGGACGTGGCGTGATCATTGGTGAGCCCGGGGTTTTCACTCTTGAGCTCGTCCAGCATTTGCGGGCCGAATTCGCCGTTGCCCATCGACACGCACACCGCTTTGGCGAACTTGATCGCCCCGTCAGGGGTCGAGTAGGTGATGCCCGCGCTGCGCAGCGAGGCGAGGAAACCGGCCTCGTCGACGCCGGGTGCCGCCGGGTCGCCATGGGTGAGCGGGGCCAGCGCGATCGCGGCCGAAACGCCGACGCCGAGCGCGAGCAGCAGTCTCATGACCGGTGATTGTCCCATGTTCAGGAGATGACCGCAGCGGCGCGCGGCGCTTCGCAGACATGTTGAGCTGCAGTGTGTTTCACAGGTCAGCGCCGCGGGCGGGCGTCAGGCCTTGGAAAGCTGGTGGGGGCAGTAGTACTTCGCGGAAAGCACGGCGAAATTCGACGCCATCTCCATGTCCATCCCGGGATTGTGGGTTTTCACGTCGTGGACCAGCTCGAGGCCCGACTCGCCGTTGTTCAAGCACGAACACACCGCCCTGCCGGCGGCGACGGCCGACCCCGGGCTGCTGAAGCTGAAGCCGGCCTGCTGCAGCGCGGCGACGAAGCCGCCGTCGTCCCCGTCGGGCACCGGCGGAGGATCCGCGTACGCCGGTGCCGCCAACCCGATCATCACAACGACGCCAAGCAACGCCAGTAGTCTTTTCATCGCTATCACCTTTCCGTCGTGGCGGATTGTCCGTGCCGCTCAACCCAATTGGGCATCGGCGGGTATGACCTTTGACTTGTCGCCCTTCTTCAGATGCACCGCGTGGATGCCCGGCTTCTTGGCCAGCTGCTCGAGCAGCGCGTCGAGGTTCTCTTGATCGACGTTGTGGTGCTGGACGGTTTCAGGCTGCTCCGAGATCTGTGCGACAAGGCGTTTCAGCTGTTCCGGTGATTGCTTGTCTTTGAGGTCCTTGATGGGAGTCATCCGGTTGCGCACACCGGCACGCGCCACCGTGGGTCCACCGGAGCCGACGGCGCTACCGAGCATCCCGGCCAGCCCCATCGAACTGAACAGGCTCCCCTGGCCCAGCGCGGCCGCGGGCACGGCTTCGGTTCCGGCCGCCGACAGCGCGGCCGCAACCGTTCTGATGGCCGGGGTGGACGTGGCCCAGCTCGGCGGGATGGACAGCTTTCCGACCAGGGTGCCGGCGTTGCCCATGCCGGCGATCGGGGTGATCGAGCTGTACAGGGTGCCGCGGCCGAAGCCCAACGCCCCCAGCCCGGCGCCCAGGGCGTCTTTCGGCAGCGCCCCATACCCGATGGGCGGGGCGAACTTGAGCCATTGCGACAACGGAAAGTTGACCAGCAACCCGATGTCGTTGAACTGCGTGGTCAGGCCTAGCGGCACCTTCACGGCGTTGTACAAGCCCGTATAGAAGCTCGACCCGCCCGGCAGGCCGTTCAAAAGATTTGTGACGAACTGGTTGTAGAGATAGGCGAGGTTCGCCGGGCCCGAGAACAATCCGCTGTAGGGCAGAGTGGTCGTGGCGGCGCTTGCCGCGGTGTTCGCGACGTTGGCGGCGGGGGTGCTGGCCGCCGAACTCACCGCGGCCGCTTGCATCGGCTCGGCCGCCTCGTTGGTGGTCTTGGGCGCCGGGCTGAACTCCGTCAGGTTGTTGGACGCCGTCGCCGACGAGGCGAAGTAGGTGTCCATGGCGGTGGCGTCTTGAGCCCAGAACTCGCTGTACTGGGCCTCATTCGCGGCGATCGCCGACGTGTTCTGCCCGAACAGGTTGGTGGCCACCAGCTGTGCGAGCAGGGCCCTGTTTTCGGCGATCACCGCCGGCGGCACGTGTGCGGCGAAGGCGGTCTCGTAGGCGGCCGCGGCCTCGGTGGCCTGGATCGCGGATTGGGCGGCCTGCGCGGCGGTCTGCTGCATCCAGGCGACGTACGGGGCGGCCGCGCTCGCCATCGCCAGCGATGACGGTCCCACCCAGGGCCCGGCCGTCAGGCTGGAGAGCACCGACGAGTAAGACGTTGCGGTGGACTGCAATTCGGTGGCCAGGTTCTGCCAGGCCGTCGCCGCGGCCACCAAAGACCCCGCGCCCGGACCGCTGTACATCCGGCCCGAATTGAACTCGGGTGGAAAGGCTCCGTAAAACATCTTCGTACCCCTACCTTCGCGTCCGGACGGTCGGTGATTGGCTGCCGTGCGATTGCGTCATCGCGATCACTCCTCGATGCACGGGATCACGATGATGGTGGCCGCGGCCGGATCGGCCTCGGCGGCAACGCCGCCCAGCGAACCCGCTGCCGAGGCGGCACCGCCGGCGGGCCGGGTTGCGGCGGCTGCGACGGCGCGTCCGGCCAGGCTGGACAGGGCCATCTGGCTGAACACGCCCTCTTCACCGGCCAGTGCGGCCGGCGCCGCGGCCATGTTGGTGGGCAGCACCTGGGCGATGGTTCGGATCGCGGGGGCGGCCTCGGTCCAGCCCTGCGGCACCGACATGCTGCCCACCAGAGCGGCTTTGCCCATCGACCCGGATACCTGCCCCGTCCCGACCGCGGAGCTGAGCACGGGTTTGACGGCGTTGGCGCCACTGGTCAGCGGCGCCAACGCCCCGGAAATGGCCTTGGGCCCCGCCAGATAGGCGGCGGCGCCTTGCCCGTTCTGCCCCCAGGCGTAGGCCTGGCCGAATGACAGGAATGGACCGCCCGGGATGCTGGTCCAGGACTGCGGGGAGAACGGCCCGGTGGCGACCGACCAGAACTCGTTCCAATTCGTTATCGCACTCGGCAGGGTGAGTGACGAACCGGACGCCGCCGTTGTCGTGCTGCTGGCGTTGCTCGCGGCCTGCGCCGCGGGCTGCATCGTGCTGCTCAGTTGCGCGAGGTGGCTGGCGGTGTTCGAGCTTGACTGCCCGGTGCTCTGGGCGACCGCGGCCGCCTGCGTGGGGCCCGCCGAATCGTTGGTGGTCCGCGGGGGCTCGACGAACGGGGTCAGCTGAGCGGCACTAGCTGAGGTGGCCGCGTACGTGTACATCGCGGCGGCGTCCTGCGCCCACATCTCCATGTAGTGGGCTTCGGTGGCGGCGATCGCCGGCGTGTTCTGGCCGAGGATGTTGGTCGCGATCAACGTCGCGAGCAGGGCGCGGTTGGCGGCGATCACCGGCGGCGGAACCGTCGCGGCAAAGGCGGCCTCGTAGGCGCCGGCCGCGAGTTTGGCTTGGGCGCCTGCCTGTTCGGCTTGCGCGCCGGTGGCATGGATCCAGGCCACGTAGGGTGCGGCGGCGGCCGCCATGGCGATCGAGGATGGTCCCGTCCACGGTCCCGTTGCAAGCGTCTCGATGGTCGAGCTGTACGACGCCCCGGTGCTTTGCAGCTCGGCGGCCAATTCATCCCATGCCGCGGCAGCGGCCAGCAGCGGCCCCGAGCCCGCACCGACGTACATCCGCCCCGAGTTGTATTCCGGCGGATAAGCCCCGAAATCCAACATCTAGGGCCTCCGATCCCTCATCTGGCGGCTGGCGCACGCAGCGCTCCATGGCCGCGACATCGACACAATGGCGACACCTCGCAAGGAGTGCGACGGAATTGTTATAAGACACATGTACAAACCTCATGTGCTGCAGGCAACAAAGCCATACCGCTCCTAGCTGTAAATGGATGCCCGAATGGCATATGAACAACTGGTCAAGCCACGCTGCTATTGCACTGACGATGCTGACCAACGCTTATTCGGTGGGCGTTCCCATCAGGTAAACGTTTGTTAAACAAATGTGTTTGCAACGGCTTGACCAGTGTGAGAACGCTGCATAGCAACGTTGAGTTAGTGGTGTAAATCACGTGGTAAAGCCAAATGTGGGCAGCATCGACCGACGGCTTGATACAACTCAATCCGTGAATGTCTAACTCGCGTATTCTGAATGCGTAGCCGGCACCGTTGCCGACGCTATAAACTACGCTCAGAAGCTACCGCTGTTGTCTCCGATCGCGAATCTTCACAACCTCCTATATCGGTTCAAGAAATCATTAAGCGCGATATTGTGCGGACCGTCGGAATAGCGCCCCGGACATTCCGGCATTGCCGCGGAAGGTAACTGGAACTTAAGGACCGACGCCCGTGGTGACCTTCCGACTGGCGAGCCGAGCAGCGGCGCGCCACGGCACCGGTAGTAACCGGCACATCACGAACGACGGCCCGATATTCGGCGTCCGAGAGCGCGGCCCGGGCGCGGATCAAAGCACCTCGGGCAGGTATAGCGCCGAACTGATAAATGATCGTCACAACCGTTCTCCTCAGGTTCCCTCATACGAGTAGACGCGGTCACTCTGCTGTAGCACTGATTAGCTACTGGCAGTTTCCTGGAAGGCCGTTTCTGCAGATCACTGCCGACTTCCGGTCTCACTGGAAGCAGCGACAACGGACGATGAGACGTTGCCGAACAGCCCGCCATTGTGGATCGCGCGCCGGATAAGGGATCGACGGCCGGGGCATCACGAAGCCGGCCCGTCCCCCGGAGCGGATTGGGCAGGGCGACGACGTCAGCGACGCGCCACCCGGCGTTCGTCAGCCTCCGGTGTGGGCGTTAGCCACTGCTGTGCGGGTTCGTTCCGCCATCGCTGGTGGAGAGACGGTCGGGACAGTAGGCGCTGGCGGCGGCCTGGACGAAAAGGGCGGATTTTGCTGCGGTAAACGCCGGGTTGAGCTCATGGACGTCCCTGATGATGTCGAGCTCCGTGGTCCCTGAGTTGGCCAAGTCGCATACCTTTTGCCCCGCCTTTATCGCGCGGTCGGGGTTCGAGTAGGTGATACCCGCCTTGTTGAGCGCGGCAAGGAATGCGTCGTCGTCGGAGTCGGCGTGCGCTGGTATTGCCGTGCCGACCACGGCAATGACGGCGGTCAGAATCGGTAGGTACCTCATGTCGGAATTCCCTCTCTTTATCCGGCGGCCGGTGGGCGACCCATGATGCGGGGGCGAAACCCGTACATCGGCTCGGAGAACTCGTCCTCGTGCCCACCGGGGAGGCCCGCCAGCGGCACACCCGGCATGCCGACTGCCCCGGCCTGTTCCATCACCATCGGGGTGGCAGAGCCGAACCCGTGGTAAGCGCCTAGGCCGACTTGGGTCGTCGCCGCCACTGGCGTGATTGCCGCTCCAGCCGCACCCCAGGCCGGCGGAACCGACAGGGCCCCGACCAGACTCGCCTGTCCGACGCCGGCTACCGCTGCCACGCCGGGCGCGGTCACCGACGCCAGGTTGGCGGTGCCCCCAAGGCCGGCGGCCAGCACCCCCAGTCCCGACGTGCTTGCGTCTACCGCATTCAAGGACGAGATGGAATTCATGTTGACCGCCGAATCGACGAACGACGTCGGGTTCAACAACCCGCTGGTGGTAAACGCGTTGGACAAGTTTGCGACCGAGGCGTTGTTGAGGAAGCTCCCAAATACGTTGCCGTCGGATCCATCCAAAAAGTTCATGAGTCCCGCCAGCCCGGGCTGGCCGGAGCCGTTGGTGTTGGGCGCGAGTCCCAGCCATGCAAGCAGTCCCCCGGACGGGTCGCCGGCGCCGGTCGCGGCGTTGGCTTGAGCGACCGTGGCGGCTTGCTGCGCGATGCCGCCGCTGGTGGTGCCGGACCGCGGCTGTTGGAACGGCGTCATTTGAGTTGCCGCGCGCGAGGCGGTGCTGTAGGTGGTCATCGCGGCGGCGTCTTGCGCCCACATCTCGCCATATTGGGCCTCGTTGGCCGCGATCAATCCAGTGTTCTGGCCGAACAGGTTGCTCGCCACCAAGTTGGTCAGCTGCGTGCGGTTGGCCGCGACGAGGGCCGGGGGCACGGTTGCGGCGAACGCGGCCTCGTATGCGGCCGCGGCGGCGTTGGCTTGCGTACCGGCCTGCTCCGCCTGGACGGCGGTGTTGTTGAGCCACTCGACGAACGGTGCCACCGACGCCGACATTTTCGCCGAGGACGGTCCGAACCAGGATTCGCTGGTGAGCGCCGCAACCACCGATTCATAACTGGTTGCAGCGGAACGCATTTCAGCGGAAATGGCGTTCCACGCGGCGGCGGCGGTCAGCATCGATTCCGAGCCGGGGCCGGAATACATTCTGGCCGAGTTGATTTCGGGTGGCAATCCCGCATATAGCGACATGACATCTTCTCCAGAGTTCTCAGCCGGCGGCCGGCGGACGTGGCATGACGACGGGCCGGAACCCGTACTTGGGGATGGCGCGGCGCAGTCGCCGACCGGTACTACCCACCGGCCCCGCGACACCTCCGGGCCCGCCCGCGGCCGGGGCTGCCGTCGTGTCGGTGAGGCCGGTGACGCCGGTGGCCTGGACGGCCGTTTGACCAAGGTTGATATTGGCCGTCGACGTCCAGCTCTGCGGCACGGACAGCGACCCCACCAGATGCGCATTGCCCACCCCGCCAGACGCGCCGCCCAGGCCGGCCGACCCCACCGTGCTCGGCGCCAGGTCGGCACTCGTGATGCCTTCGGCGTCGGCGGCGAAATCCGCGAGGCCCCCCAGCGTCGTCGCATGCTGGGCCGCCAGGACGCCCTGGACCGAGGAAATGATGAACTGCGGGTTGAAGGGACCGCCGGCCAGCGCGCCATTGACCACGGCCGTGCTGAAGAAGTTGCCGTTCGTGAACGTACCGAAAGCGGAACTATCCGATCCGCTCAGCAGGCCGGCCAGATACGACGACACCGAACCGGGCGACGAGATACCGCCCCCGCCCGACGACACTGCCGACTGCACCGAACCCGCCGGCGTCTGGGCCGCCTGGGCCACGGTGTTCGCCTGCGCCGCCGCCCCGTCGGTATTCGCCGTGGACGGCGGCGCAGCCAACGGAGCCAGTCGGGACGCGGTGCTCGAAGCGCTGGCGTAGCCGTTCATCGCGGCCGCATCCTGCGCCCACATTTCGGCATACTGCGCCTCGGTGGCCGCGATCGCGGGCGTGTTCTGGCCGAACACATTGGTTGCCACCAGCGCGGCCAACTGAGCGCGGTTGGCCGCGATCACCGGCGGTGGCACCGTCATGGCAAAGGCCGACTCGAAGGCGGACGCTGCCGCGAACGCCTGGCCGCTGGCCTCCTCGGCGTGCGTGGCGGTGCCGTCCAGCCAGGCCAGATAGGGCGCGGCCGCGGCCAACATCGACATCGAGGACGGCCCCAGCCAACCCGAACCGGTCAGTTCGGTCACCACAGACCCGTAAGCGGCTGCGGCGGAGCGCATCTCCGCGGCCATCGTGCTCCATGCCGCGGCGGCGGCCAGCATTGGGCCCGATCCGGGCCCGGAATACATTCTGGCCGAGTTGATTTCCGGCGGCAGCGCCGCAAAATCCAACATGATGCATTCCCAACGATTTCAGCGGGCCGAGGCTGCGTTGATGGCCTCGGTGGCCGCATACGAGCCGGCGCTGGCCTGCAAGGTGATCACGAAGTTCTCGTGCAGCGCCGCTGCCTGGGCGCTCAACGCCTGGAACAGCTGGCCGTGTCCGGCGAATTGCGCCGCCGTCAGCATCGACACCACATCCGCTGCGGCAGGCACCACCCCGGTCATCGGGGCCGCGGTGGCCGAGCTCTGCGCGGTCAGCGCCGAACCGATCTCTTGCAGCCGGCTGGCGGCCACAGCCAGCGAATCCGGCTGTGCGGTAACAAAGTTCATCACAAATCTCCCCACCAAGAAAGGAGGCGAGCCAGGATCCCTGGCCGCGCCGGGGCGCGCATCAGCGCCACACGTCAGTGAGCGCGCGCGTTACGAAAGGTGGCTAATTACAAGCCAATTCAGGAAATATCGATGCCGAGGTCGGATCGAAGCGAAATGGTCATCGATCTGGAATACGGACTGTCGTCGGGACTCACGTCGCTCTCACCTCCTCCAAGCCAGGGCACGCAGGGGTGCCACACGGTGCACACGGGGAGGAGCAACCAGGCGAAACGGCCGGCTGCGGCACCCCTCTCGTCAGAGCTTCGGCACCACACGGCGTATCCGGCTACCTGAAGCCGGAAGCCACTTGGGCTCAACCCTTAATCCGGGAAGAGCTGTCCTGACCCTGGGCGTCTTTCGACGTTCGAGGTCAGTGGCCTATGTCCGTGCAGACGCCTCACCTAGCGAGGTGCTTGCATTGGCCATGGTGGCACTCGGCGGTCGTCGAGTCAAGCTGAAGGACAACGCATCCCCAACGGTTCACGCGCCCTTCACCTGGGGGCCGCGCGCAATGGCGGCCACCGGACGGGCCAGGACCCGGTTAGTCCGCCTTCTTCTCGGCGACCGCCGCGCTGAGACCCTCGGCCAGATCCTCCCGCGTCAGTTCCTTGAACCGCAGCAGTTGACGTTCGCTGAATTCGGTCACGTCGCTGGCCAGCACCGCATCCAGGTCCTCGTCGTCCAGACGGAAACTGCGGTGATCCCGGGCCTTCTCCACCACGTTGCGCACGAAACCGGCGTTGCCGAGCGTATCGATGCCGCGGATGAGATCGCCGTCCTCGGAATAACTTTCGTCGAGATAGAACTTTGTGTACGACGGCAGCAACGCTTGGGCCGACTCATCGGTGATGACGTCTTCGTTCTCCTGGCCCATCAACCGCGTCAGCGCGACCAGCTCGTCCGGGGTGTAACTGAAGAACTCGATGACGGTCGAAAACCGCCGTCGCAGACCCTGATTCACTTCCAGCATTTTGTCCATGGCCTTGGCGTAACCGGCGCCGAAGACCACCAGCTCGTCGCGGTGGTTCTCCATGTACAGCAGCAGCGTGTTGATGATCGCGTTGCCGTACGGGTCACCCTGCTGGTAACCCTTCTCGTGCAGCGTGTGCATCTCGTCGAAGAAGACCGCGCCACCGAGGGCGCCCTCGAGCATCTCCTCGGTGTTCTTCTCCGCGTCGGCCATGTACCGCCCCAGCAGCTTGGTGCGGCTGGTCTCCACCACCACGGGCTTGCGCAGCACGGTCAACCCGCACAGCTGCTTGCTGAAAGCCCTTGCCACCGAGGTCTTTCCGGTGCCGGGCGGTCCGAGCAACAGCGTGTGGCGCGAGGTCACGGGCACCGGGAGGCCCATCTTGGCGCGCGCCAGGTTCACCTTGGTCGTCGACTTGATGAGCTTGATCTCGCGCTTGGCACGTTCCATGCCCAGCATGGCGTTGAGCTCGGCGTCGCCCTCGGCCAGGTACTTCGCCGCCTCTTCGGCGTGACGAGCGGCCTCGGTCTCGGCCCGGGTCGGCGCGCTGTCCTGGTCCCACGGGTCGGTGCGGGCCTCGATCGTTTCCGGGTCGGTCAAGACCAGCCGATAGTTGGGGTTGTCCAGCGCCTCGCGGGCCGGCGTGAACTTCGGGTCTCGCGAGTACACCCGCCGCAACAACTCGACGGCCTCGTCCTCGCGGCCGAGGTGCCGCAGGCACATCCCCTGGGTGTACAGGGCGATGTTGGCCGCGCCGGGCACCCGGTCACCTTCGATGGCGTCCTGACCGCGGCGCAAGGCCTCCTCGAACACACCCAGCGAAGCCAGCGCCGTGGTGGCCATCGCGGCACCCGCGGCCTTCAGCTCGGGCTGCCGCCAACTCTTGCCCTCGGCGAACTGGTTGAGCACATCCGGCCACCGAGCGGTGCGGAAGTACAGCACGCCGCGTACGTAGCTGACGAGTTCCTCGTCGACGGGCTGGCGGGGCTCGACGCTGTCGATGAGTTTCGCGGCTTCCTCGTAGCGTTTCGCTTCGGCCAGGACCGCGGCGTACGCGCACGCCAACGTCTCGACGCTGGTCACCGCCAGCCGCAGGAACAGCCCGTCGGAAACCTCGGGACGGAACTGCAGCTCGGTGACCCCGAGGCGGCGAGTCTCCCAACCGAACGTCCGGATGGCCGACCACGCGCCGGAGAGCACGTCAATGCTCTGCTCCCCCACCAGGATTCGCGCCAGCCAGGCGTCACACATGCCCGGATCCAGGTTGGTCGCGGTGGCGAACATCTGCGCCGCGACCTGCGGGTTGTGGCTGGGCTGCAGCCCGTTGACCGAGACGCCGGAGGCCAACAGGCCGGCGACCATCGCGTTGCGGGCGCCTTCAGCGGTGGATTGCGGCCTCGTCATTGCGCTACAGGTACGCCCGCCGAGCTCCCTCGCAGCTGGTCGACGGATAACGCAAGGTCTTCATCGTCGGCGCGCAGTGGACGACTCGGCACCACCAGCAGGGGGCGCGCCGTGGGGGCGGGCAGGCTGGCGCGCACCGCGGCCAGCTGGCGTCCGGTGAGACGGTTGAGCCCCGACGCGACGTTCCTGCGCAACCGCTTCTCGGTGTGGTAGCGAACCCAAGCCGATACCTGCGGCCGGCCGCCGCGCGAGGTGAGCCGGATGGTCAGCACGGTCGCGACGGTCTCGTCGTCCCACAGCTCGTCCAGCTTCTCGGTGGTGATGTCGGACGGCGACAACCACAGGCTGGTGACGAAACCGTTGAAGTGCTTGAGGCGTCGCCACCCGGGACGGCTCCAGGTCGGTTCCAGATCGGCCAGCACCGCCCGGTCGACCTCGGCGAGCTCGTCGGCCGTCAACGGCCGGGCCGCACAGGTCAGCCCGTCGAGGTCCTGGGCGAGCCGCTCGGTGGCCGCCACCAGGGTGGACGCCAGCGAATCGCGGGCGGCCACGGCGGCGACGTTGCGCTGCGGGTTCATCCGCAACACCAGCCAGGTGCGGCGAATGTAGGAGGTGGGCTGGTCGTGGGCCACCTCCCACTCTTCGGGCCCCCAGTCGTCCAGCTTGGACAACTCCGCGGCTCTGGCTTCGGGGCCGCCGCGCCGGACCTTCACCGACACGATGTCGATGTCGTCGAGGTGGATGTCGAACTGGCGCAGGCCCGACGCGACCGCCGACACCAGCAGCGTGGGGGGCGAATTGCGGTGCCGAAGCCGCGAGGCCGACTCCTCGTCACCCCCGTTGATCGTGATCACCGTGACCAACTGGCCGTCGTGCTGGCGCACGCCGACCGTGTCGCGCCCGTATTTGCGTTGGTGGTCGAGGGCCGGGGTGCAGCCGGCGGCCAGCGCCGAACCCGGGTCGGCGGACCAGTCCCACAGCCACGTGGCCAACCCCGAGGTCACCGTCAGCCCGTGATAGGTGACCAGCGACAGCAGCGTCACCAGCAGGGCCAGACCGACGCCCACCCAGAACGCGATGCGATACGTGCCCTGCCAGGACTCGGGGCAGTGGCTGGCCACCACCATGATCACCACGTCGACCAAGAACACCGCGGTCAGCCGCGGCCACGTTAACGACAACCCAAATCTGCGCTGAGCCTTCATGAGTGTTGCTGCTCCGCCCCTATTGCTGTTTCCGCGATCGCTTCATCAGCATCGCCGTACCGAACACTCCGCCGCCGATGAGTAGCGCCCCCAGCAAGCCGCCGGCGGCCACCCACACTGGCACCATATCCCGGTGCGGCATGGGTTTCGGAATGTTCAGGGGTGCCGACAGTTGCTGCGGCGGTTTCACCGGACCGTCGGGCACGTCCCAGGTCAAAGCCGCGACCGGGTCGACGACGCCGTGACCAACCTGGTTGTCCACGCCGCGTGCCGGCGCCCGGGCGGTGCGCGTCAATCGGTTGATGACCTGATACGCCGATAGCTGCGGGAACTTCGCCCGCACGAGCGCGGCGACCCCGGACACGATCGCCGCCGAGAAGCTGGTGCCGGACGGGACCAGCAGCGTGTTGTCGGGTCCGTCGATCGCGTTGATCAGCCCGTCGTCGCGGGGCGACAGACCGATGACGTCCGTTCCCGGTGCGGCGATCCCGACCCACGGCCCGGCCACGCTCGTCGACGCCTGACCCTGGTTGCCCTGGCTGAGCGGGCGGCCGTCGTTGTCCACGGCGCCGACCGTCAGGACGTAGTCGCTGAACCAGGACGGCGTCACGACCGTGGTGACCGCGTTCCAGTTGCGAGGATCGTTGGGCTGCAACGGATCATGCGGCGGGTTCTGCTTGCAGTCCTTCTTGCTGGTGTCACCCGCGGCGGCCACGATGACGGCGTTCTTGTCGACGGCCGCGTAGCGCACCGCCGCGCCCAGCGAGCGCTGGTCGATGATGTTGCGCGCGCTCATGCAGGTCACGTCGGAGATGTTGATGACCTGAGCCCCCATGTTGGCGGCGTGCACGATCGCCCGCGCCATCGTCTGCACGTTGTCGATCTTCGCCGAGGTCTGCGGATCCTCGTCACCGGTGTAGGCGTCCTTGAGGCCGAAGGCCTGGCTGGATTGCCGGATCGCGATGATGTCGACGTCCGGAGCCACCCCGCTGAACGCGTCCGGCAATCTCTTTCGGGGCTTCGGACAGGCTCATCCCTTCACCTCTCGGGGTAGGCCGAGCACCCGCTCGGCGA
>NZ_LZKY01000318.1:0-47945 GCF_001673055.1 Mycobacterium sp. 1245801.1 | reverse complement strand
GCCGGTCGCCGCGCTCGCTTAAGTGTCTACCCCCGACCGAGCGCCATCCAGCGTCGCGTCGTTCACAGCGTGTTACGCCGGCCCGCCAGGGAGGTGGCCAGCGACGCGTTGTCGAGCAGCCTGCGCAACACCTCGACCGCTTGCATCAGCACCTGACGGTCCGCGGAGTCGAGCAGCGCCAATTGCGGTTCGATCGCGGCGGCGCGGTCGGCCCGGACCGCGTTGAGCGTGCGCCTGCCCTCGGCCGTGATCCGGATCCGGACCGCACGCGCATCTCCTGGGTCGACCATCCGGGTGACCAGGCCCGCCTCCTCGAGCCGGCGCACCTGCGTGGTCATCGTCGGTTGCGAGCAATGATCGACCGAGGCCAGGTCACCGATTCGGGCTTCGCCGTGAGCTTCGATGGTGGCCAGCAGCCTGGCCTGCGCTGCGGGCAGCGGCATTTGGATGCGTTGGGTGGCCAGCCGGTTGAGCCGCGCGACCACGGCGAGCAGATCGGCTCCCAGTCCCTGCGCTCCCTCGAGCTTTGCGGTATCGACGACATTGTCCATGTCTCCATGGTTGCATAGCTTTGCTAAGCGAGGCCAAAACGACGACGCGTGGCGCGCCAAACCCGTCTTCAGGGGACACTCCTGCGCCAGGCTGGCAGAATCGCCCAAGTGACCTTGCTGCGTTTTCGGCGATCTGGGGAAGGGTCCCTGCGGCCGAACGAGTTGGCACAGGCCGCGGTCATGGGGGCCCTCTGCGCGGCGATCGAGATCCTCGCCTCGGTCATCCCCTTCGCTCAGGGTCTGGGCGTGTTGGGCACGGTGCCCATGGGATTGCTGGCCTACCGCTATCGCCCCCGCGCGCTGGTCGCCGCGACGGTCGCCGGCGGGGTGATCGCCTTTCTGATCGCCGGGCTGGGCAGCCTGTTCATGCTCATCGACTGCGCCTGGGTCGGCGGATTGTGCGGAATCGTCAAGCGCAAAGGACGGGGCTTGCCGACGGTCGCGGTGTTGTCGTTGATCGCCGGAGTGATGTGGGGCGCCGGGTGGGTCGCGGTGCTGGCGGTGCTGACCCGGTTGCGGCGCTTGTTCTTCGATGTCATCACCGCCAACGCCAATGGGGTCGCGGCGTTCCTGAATTGGGTGCACCTGCATGGCGTCGGCGTCGGGCTGAAGCGATACGTCGCCGACGGCATCCAGCACTGGCCGTTGCTGATCTTCCCGTACATGGTCCTGTTGGTCGTCATCGTCTCGTTCATCAGCTGGTCGGCGCTGTCTCGCCTGTTGGAGCGGATGCGCAAGATCCCCGACGTCCACAAGCTGGACGCCTCCGACGATGCGCGCACCCGGACCACGCCGGTTGGGCCGGTGCCGGTGCGGCTGGACAAGGTGCGGTTCCGCTACCCCGGCGCCGAGCGAGACGCGCTGCGTGAGGTCAGTCTCGATGTGCGGGCAGGTGAACACATCGCCGTGACCGGCGCCAACGGTTCGGGGAAGACCACCTTGATGCTGATCCTGGCCGGTCGGCCACCGACGGCTGGCAGCGTCGACCGCCCCGGAACCGTGGGCCTCGGCGAGATGGGCGGCACCGCGATTGTCTTGCAGCACCCCAAAAGTCAGGTGCTGGGCACCCGGGTGGCCGACGACGTGGTGTGGGGTTTGCCGCCGGATGCCGAGATCGACGTCGACCGATTGCTGCAGGAGGTCGGCCTCGAGGGGCTTGCCGAACGCGACACCGGGAGTCTGTCCGGCGGTGAACTGCAGCGCCTCGCGCTCGCGGCCGCGCTGGCGCGCGATCCCGCGCTGCTGATCGCCGACGAGGTCACCACCATGGTCGACCAGCAGGGTCGAGATGCCTTGCTGGGTGTGCTATCCGGTCTCGCCGCACGGCACCAGACGGCGTTGGTGCACATCACCCATTACGACAACGAGGCCGCTTCCGCCGATCGCATCATCAAACTCAGCGACTCGCCGGACAACACCGTGACTGCCGAGACCCCGGCCGCGCCGGCCCCGGTCGTTGCGGTCAATCACAGTTCCAGCACACCGGTGCTGGAACTCATCGATGTCGGCCATGAATACGCCAGTGGCACACCATGGTCCAAGGTCGCCCTACGCGATATCAGCTTCGTGGTGGAGCAGGGCGACGGCGTGCTGATCCACGGCGGCAACGGCTCGGGTAAATCGACCCTCGCGTGGATCATGGCCGGCCTGACGAACCCGACCAGCGGCGCCTGCCTGATCGATGGCGAGCCCACTCACGAGCACGTGGGTGAGGTGGCGCTGTCGTTCCAGTCCGCGCGCCTGCAGTTGATGCGCGATCACGTCGACGCCGAAGTCGCATCAGCAGCGGGCTTTTCGCACCTCGACAAGGACCGTATCGCCGAGGCGTTGATCTCGGTGGGGCTCGACCCGGCGATGGGCAAGCGACGCATCGACCAACTCAGCGGCGGCCAGATGCGCCGCGTGGTGCTGGCCGGACTGCTGGCCCGCTCGCCGCGGGCGCTGGTCCTGGACGAGCCGCTGGCAGGATTGGACGTCGGCAGCCAGCGCGGCCTGCTGCGGCTGCTGGAAAGCCTGCGCAAGGAACGAGGTCTGACGGTGGTGGTGATCTCCCACGACATCGTCGGGCTGGAGGACCTCTGCCCGCGAGCCCTGTTCCTGCGCGACGGCTCGCTGGAAACGGCGTCGACCGCGGCGGGAGGGATGCCATGACCGCGCCGGCGGACACCAAAGCGGCGCCGGAGCGCACCCGCCGCACCCACCGTCCGGTGGTGCTGCTGGTACCGGTACCCGGGACCTCGAAGATCCACGAACTGTGGGCCGGCACCAAGCTGCTTGTGGTGCTGGCGGTGTCGATACTGCTGACCTTCTACCCAGGCTGGGCCACCGTCGGGCTGATGCTGGTCTTGCTGATCACTGCGGCCCGGCTTGCCCACATTCCCCGCGGCGCGGTGCCCTCGCCGCGGCGCTGGATATGGATTGTCCTGGCGGTGGGTGGCATCACCGCCGCGCTCGGCGCCGGTAGCCCGGTGATCGAGATAGCCGGACTGCACATCGGGCTGGGCGGAACGCTGCATTTCGTGCGGGTCACCGCGCTGTCGATCGTGTTGATCGGGCTGGGCGCCATGCTGTCGTGGACCACCAACGTCGCCGAAATGGGGCCTGCGCTGGCAACTTTGGGCAGGCCGTTGCGGTGGCTGCGGATCCCGAGTGACGAATGGGCCGTCGCCCTGGCGCTTGCGCTGCGCGCCTTCCCCATGTTGATCGAAGAATTCCAGGTGCTCTACGCCGCCCGGCGGTTGCGCCCCACGCAGGAACCGCGCAGCCGGCGCGCACGCCGGCGCCAGCAGGCCCGCGACATGATCGACCTACTCACCGCGGCCATCGTCGTGACGCTGCGGCGGGCCGACGAGATGGGCGACGCGATCACCGCCCGCGGCGGCATCGGCCAGCTGGCGGCCGCGCCAGCGCGACCGAGACTGGCGGACTGGGTGGCGCTCGGCATCACCGCCGCCGCGGGCGCCACCGGAGTGGTCATCGACTCGATACTGCAATTCCACTGAGCAGATGAGCGGTATCCAACCGACGGGCTGCTTCATAATCAGCTGATCCGGCCACAGGAGGGGCACTTGCCAGCCACGACGATCAGCCTCAAGCAGCAGATGCTCCGGCGCCGCCCCGTGACGGGTGCACACGTCGCACCAGGGGCCGCGGACCACCTCAAGCGCGGCATCGGCACCTTCCAGCTGACCATGTTCGGGGTCGGCTCGACGGTCGGCACCGGGATCTTCTTCGTCATGTCGCAGGCAGTCCCAGAGGCCGGCCCGGGGGTGATCGTCTCCTTCCTGCTCGCCGGCCTCGCCGCCGGCCTCGCCGCGGTCTGCTACGCCGAATTGGCTTCGGCGGTGCCTGTTTCGGGATCGTCGTATTCCTACGCCTACACCACGCTGGGGGAGGTCGTGGCCGTGGCCGTGGCGGCCTGCCTGCTGCTGGAATACGGCGTGGCGACCGCCGCGGTCGCGGTCAACTGGAGCGGTTACCTGAACAAGCTGCTGAGCAACGTCCTGGGATTCCAACTGCCGCAAGCCGTTTCGGCCGCGCCGTGGGATGCGCAACCCGGCTATCTGAACGTACCGGCGGTCGTGCTGATCGTCTTGTGCGCGTTGTTACTCGTCCGCGGCGCCAGCGAGTCGGCCAAGGTCAACGCGATCATGGTGATGATCAAACTCGGCGTGCTCGTCGTCTTCGGTGTTGTCGCGTTCACGGCGTTCGACGCGAGCCATCTGCGTGACTTCGCGCCCTTCGGTGTTTCCGGCATCGGCTCGGCGGCCGGCACCATCTTCTTCTCCTATATCGGCCTGGACGCGGTGTCCACCGCCGGCGACGAGGTGAAGAACCCGCAGCAGACCATGCCGCGCGCACTCATCGGTGCATTGCTGACCGTCACCGGCGTCTACGTCTTCGTGGCGCTGGCCGCGCTGGGCACCCAGCCCTGGCAGAACTTCGCCGGCCAGCAGGAAGCCGGGCTCGCGACGATTCTTGACAACGTCACCCACGGCGGCTGGGCCAGCACGATTCTGGCTGCCGGAGCGGTCATTTCGATCTTCAGCGTCACACTGGTCACCATGTACGGGCTGACCCGCATCCTGTTCGCCATGGGCCGGGACGGCTTGTTGCCCGCGCGGTTCGCGACGGTGAACGCGCGCACCATGACCCCGGTGAACAACACGGTGATCGTCGCCATCGTGGCCTCGGCCCTGGCCGCGTTCATTCCGCTGCAGAAGCTGGCCGACATGGTGTCGATCGGCACGCTCACCGCGTTCGTCGTGGTATCCGTCGGAGTGATCGTCTTGCGGGTACGCGAACCCTACCTGCCAAGAGGGTTCAAGGTCCCGGGTTATCCCGTCACACCGGTCCTTTCGGTGGCGGCCTGCGGGTACATCCTGGCCAGCTTGCACTGGTACACCTGGATCGCGTTCAGCGGCTGGGTGTTACTGGCGCTGGTCTTCTACTTCGTCTGGGGCCGCCACCACAGCGCGCTCAACGACCCCGCGTCTCCGGAAGCGATCTAGGCCCTCACTGGCGCGCGGCGGCGGTGTTGGCCGCCGCCTGAGCCCGCTGCAGCGTCGTCGCCACATCGCCGCGGCCCAAGAACATTTCGGCGAAGTACGGCTGCAGCGCGTCGTTGCCGGCGGCAAAGCCCGCACCGCCGGGGGCCGCGATGCGCGGACCGTTCAGCACGGCGAAGAACGGCGTGACGTCCACCCCCTTGGCGGCCCAGTACCGGAAGTAGACCGGTTGCGCCGAGGACACCGCGGGGATGGCCGCACCGTAGCGGCCCAGAAATTCGTTGCCCTGCCTGCTGCCCATCCAGGCCAGCACGTGGCGCACCGCGTCGGGATGCTTCGTTGCCGCATTGCCCGCCGCGGCAATGCCGTTGGTCACGCTGACCCGGCCCACCGGGCCGGCGGGCATCATCGCCACCCCCCAGTGGAATCGGGCATCGCGGGCCACCGGCGCCAGGTTGTAGGTGCCGGACTGGAACAGCGCCATCCTGCCGGCCAGGAACTGGTTGCGGGAGAAGTCGCCGTTGTCGTTGGTGTCGGCGGCGGGCGGCGCGACGTGGTCGCGGTTGATCAGGTCGACCAGATAACGGAAGGCCGCCACGGCGGCGGGGTTGGCGAACGCGAACGTGTCGCCGCGTTGGAAGACGCCGCCGGCCGAGCCGATGTAGTTCAGGTAGATGCCCTGCGGGTCGTTGGCCGCGTTGTATGCCCATTGCCGCACCCGTCCCGCATCGAATCGTGGTGTGTCGCCGCGGTTTCCGTCGGCGTCGACGGTGAGCCTGCCCAGCAGGGGGCGCAAAGTGTCGTTCCCGTCGGGACCCCACCGCAGGGCGTTCAGGGCGGCGGGATCGACGCCGGCCGCGGCGAGCAGGTCGGCGTTGTAATACAACGCGATTCCCGCATCGGTCAGCTGCGGCACTCCCCACAACGTGCCGTTGCGGGTGAACTGCTCGACGACCGGACGCTCCCAATCCGAGGCGGCCTGCGGCCCGAGCGCTTCGCCGATGTTCAGCAGGCGGCCGCTGTCGGCGTACGCCGACAGGTAGGCGTTGGACAGCCAGAAGATGTCGTCGGCGCTGCCGCCGGCCACGTCGGTGCGCAGGGTGTTGAAGTAGGTGGAATAGGCCACCAGGTTGAGGTGCACGTCGATGTCGGGGTGGGTGCGGGTGAAGGCCTGGAACGATTCTCGGTAGGCCGCGCCGATCTGGTCGCCCCAGATCCGCACCGTGACGACCGTCTTGCCGCCGTGGGGTTGGCCGGCGTAATCCAGCAACACCGCCGCCGCGGCCAGCAGCACCGCGACGAGCGCGACCGCGGCCGCGGCCAGGGTGGAAAAGCGGGGCCGGGTCACTTCAGTCCCGAAACGACGATCGAGGCGACGATGTGACGCTGGAACACGACGAACAGGGCGATGAGCGGGGCGATCGCGAGCGTGGTCGCCGCCATCACCAGCGTCCACTGGGAATTGAACCGCGATTGCAGATCGGCCGTCGCGACGGTGAGCACCCGCCACTTGTGCCCGCTGGTGATCACCAACGGCCACATGAAGTTATTCCACTGCGAGACCACCGTGATCAACGCCAGCGCCGCCAGGACCGGGCGACTCGACGGGATCACTACATGCACGATCACGTCCAACGTGTTGGCCCCGTCCAGGCGGGCCGCGTTGATCAAGTCGTTCGGGATGATCCGAAAGTGCTCGCGCAGCAAGAAGATCGCGTACGGCGAGCCGAACATGAAAGGCAACACCAACGCCCAGAACGTGTTGCGCAGGCCGAGCTGGGCCAGCATGAGATACATCGGCACCACCGTGACCGTCGCGGGCACCATCAACGTCGCGATGTACACCCAGAACAGCGCGTCACGCCCGGGGAACTGCAACCGTGCGAAGGCGTATGCCGCGAGCACGGAGAAGGTCAACTGGCCCACCAGGATTACCGCCGTCATCAACGCCGTCACCGCGGCCGCCCGGCCGAACCCGGCCCCGGCCAGGTCGGCGAAATTGGCCAGCGTGGGTGGTCGCGGCAGCTGCAACGGCGTGCCCGTGACGAATTGATGCGCGGAGGTGAACGACGTCATCAGTCCAAGGGCGAACGGCGCCAGCGTGATCAACGCACCCAGCGAAAGCCCGGCGTAGATCACCACATTCGTGGGTCGACTAGGTGAGGTCATAGCTGATCCGTCGCCGAAAATACAGATGCTGGACCAGGGTGACGCCGATCAGGATCACGAACAGCACCACGGCCATCACCGACGCCCGGCCGATGGCCGCCGAGCCGAACGCCTCGGCGTAGATGCGATGGGCCACCAGGTCGGTGCTGCCGGCCGGTCCGCCGCCGGTCAGTGCGTACACCATGTCGAAAACCTGTGCGGCGCTGACGATCCCGGTCACCAGTACAAAGAAGGTCGTGGGGCGCAGCATGGGCATGGTGATGCGCCAGAACCGCTGCCACGCGGTGGCGCCGTCGGTGCGGGCGGCGGCGTGGATCTCGTCGGGGATGGCCAGCAGCCCCGCCAGGAACGACAACGAAACGTAGCCGACGTTGGTCCACACCACCACGGCCGACACCAGCGGCAGCGCGAAGCTGGGATCCGACAACCATTCAATGCTGTGTCCCAGCACCGTGCTCACGGCGCCGTCGGTGGGGGCCAAAATCCACCGCCACAGCACCGCGATGGCCAGCGGAGCGCAAATCCACGGCAGCACATACAGGGTGCGAAACAGCCCGGTGCCGGGGAGCTGGCGGGCCAGCATGGTGGCGGCCAGCAGTCCCAGCGCGGTCTGCGCCGGCACCACGATGGCCACGAAGACGATCGTGACGATCAGGGAGTTGCCGAAGCCCGCGTCGGTCAGCACCGACCGCCAATTGGACAGGCCGACGAAGTGCAGCGGGCCCAGCAGATCCCATCGGCACAGGCTCAGCCAGAGCACCACCAGGATGGGCAGCAGCAGAAAGGCGAGCACGC
Organism: Mycobacterium sp. 1245801.1; assembly: GCF_001673055.1. NCBI lineage: Bacteria > Bacillati > Actinomycetota > Actinomycetes > Mycobacteriales > Mycobacteriaceae > Mycobacterium > Mycobacterium sp. 1245801.1. The sequence continues at coordinate 39,922 of NZ_LZKY01000318.1, read as the reverse complement.
CGAACAGACTGGGCGCCAGCAACGCGTAGCCCAGGGCGGTGGATCGAGGGACAATCCCGCGTACCGCGCCGGCCATGGGCTAATTAAAGCGGGCGCCGCCGCGGTTTGGGGTGAGCGGCCGTTACGGTGGAGCCGTGACACCGAACCGGGGGATCGATGCCGACTTCCTGGACCTGCCGCGCCACGATCTGGCCGAAGCCGCGCTCTCGGCGGCCAAAGCGGCCGGGGCCACGCACGCCGACCTGCGGGTTCACCGCATCATCACCGAGATCATCCAGCTGCGCGACGGCGAGCTGGAGACCGCGGTGATCAACCGTGAGGTCGGCCTGGCGGTGCGGGTGATCGTCGACGGCACCTGGGGATTCGCCTCGCACGCGGAGCTGGTGCCGGCGGTGGCCGCCGAGACCGCCCGGCGCGCGGTGCATGTGGCCACCACGCTGGCGACGCTGAGCAGCGAGCGCGTCGAGCTGGCGCCCGAACCGGTCTACGCGGACGCGGCCTGGGTGTCGAACTACCGGATCGACCCGTTCGACATCTCGACCACCGACAAGATCGCCGTGCTGGAGGACTACTCCGGGCGGCTGCTGAGCGCCGACGGCATCAATCACGTGTCGGCGCTGCTGACGGCCGTCAAGGAGCAGACCTTCTACGCCGACACCTTCGGCTCCTCGATCACCCAGCAGCGGGTGCGGGTGCTGCCCTCACTGGAGGCGGTGACCGTCGACCCCGCAGCCGGCAGCTTCGATTCCATGCGCACGCTGGCCCCGCCGATGGGGCGGGGCTGGGAGGTCCTCGCGGGCGACGAGGTGTGGAATTGGACCGACGAGCTGGCGCAGCTGCCGTCGTTGCTGGCCGAAAAGATCAAGGCGCCCAGCGTTGTTCCCGGGCCCAAGGACCTGGTGATCGATCCGAGCAACCTGTGGCTGACGATTCACGAATCCATCGGGCACGCCACCGAATACGACCGCGCTATCGGCTACGAGGCCGCCTACGCCGGGACGTCGTTCGCCACGCCGGACAAGCTGGGCACCATGCGGTACGGCTCGCCGGTGATGAACGTGACAGCCGACCGCACCCTCGAATTCGGCTTGGCCACCATCGGTTACGACGACGAGGGGGTGGCCGCGCAGAGCTGGGACCTGGTGCGCGACGGGATCTTCACCGGCTATCAGCTCGATCGGGTCTTCGCGCGGCGACTGGGGCAGCCGCGGTCCAACGGGTGTTCGTATGCCGATTCGCCGCATCACGTACCGATCCAGCGCATGGCCAACGTGTCCTTGCAGCCGGCACCAGAGGACATCAGCACCGACGACCTGATCGGCCGGGTCGAGGACGGCATCTACATCGTCGGCGACAAATCGTGGTCAATCGACATGCAGCGGTACAACTTTCAGTTCACCGGCCAGCGGTTCTTCCGGATTCGTGACGGCCGCCTCGACGGCCAGCTGCGCGACGTCGCCTACCAGGCCACCACGACCGACTTCTGGAATTCGATGGAAGCCGTGGGCGGCGCGTCGACGTGGCGGCTGGGCGGGGCGTTCAACTGCGGCAAGGCCCAGCCCGGGCAGATCGCGGCGGTCAGCCACGGCTGCCCGTCGGCGTTGTTCCGCGGGGTCAACGTGCTCAACACCCGGACCGAGGGCGGCCGATGATCACCCCGCAGCATGTCGTCAACATCGTGCTGGACGAGGCGGCCAAGCTCGGCCGCGCCGACGAGACCATGGTGCTGGTCACCGACAAGGTCGAGGCGACCCTGCGCTGGGCGGGCAATTCGATGACCACCAACGGGGTTTCGGTGAGCCGCAGCGTGACCGTGATTTCCGTGGTGCGTCGCGGGTCGATCGCGCGCATCGGCACGGTGGTGTCCGCCGAGGCCGATCCGCGGGTGCTGCCCGGGCTGGTGGCGGCGTCGCAGGAGGCGGCCGGCGCGGCGCCGGAGGCCGGCGATGCGGCGCCGCTGCTCGCCGACAGCGGGGTGCCCGTCGATTGGGACGCGCCGGTGCCCGGCACCGGTCCCCTGATTTTCTCCGACGTCGCCGACTCGCTGAGCCGTGGCTTCCGCGGCGAGGATCGGCTGTACGGCTTTGCCCACCACAGTGTTTCGACGACGTTCCTGGCATCATCGACCGGCTTGCGGCGGCGGTTCACCCAACCCACCGGTGCGGTGGAGATCAACGCCAAACGCGGCGACGCCAGCGCCTGGGCGGGCGTCGGCACACCCGACTTCGTCGATGTGCCAACCGATTCGCTGCTCGAACAGCTGTCGACCCGGCTGGGCTGGGCGCAGCGCAGCGTCGAACTGCCGGCCGGGCGCTACGAGACGATCATGCCGCCGTCCACGGTGGCCGACATGATGATCTACATGGCGTGGTCGATGGCCGGTCGCGGCGCCCAGGAGGGCCGGACCGCGTTTTCGGCGCCCGGCGGCGGAACCCGGGTGGGGGAGCGGCTCACCGACCTGCCGCTGACGCTGTTCTCCGATCCGATGGCGCCCGGCCTGGCCTGCACGCCGTTCGTCGCGGTGAGCAGTTCCTCGGAGACGGTGTCGGCGTTTGACAACGGCATGGCGATCACCCAGGTGGACTGGATCCGCGAGGGGGTGATCAACGCGTTGGCCTATCCGCGGGCCACGGCCGCCAAATACGACGTCGACGTCGCGGTGGCCGCCGACAACCTGGTGATGACCGGCGGGACCGCCAGTCAGGACGACATGATCGCGGCCACCGAGCGGGGCCTGCTGCTGACGACGCTGTGGTACATCCGTGTCGTCGACCCCACCACCTTGTTGTTCACCGGCCTGACCCGTGACGGCGTCTATCTCATCGAGGACGGCCAGGTGACCGCTGCGGTCAACAACTTCCGGTTCAACGAGAGTCCGTTGGACCTCCTGCGACGGGCCACCGAGGCCGGCGTCAGCGAAAAGACGCTGCCGCGTGAATGGGGCGACTGGGCCACCCGCGCCGCCATGCCGTCGCTGCGGATACCGGACTTCCACATGTCCTCGGTGAGCCAGGCCCGGTAATCCATTGCCGCCGGGCGGCACGCGTTCTAGCGTGTGACGAATGGCGGCCCCGGTGTCGGTTCGAGAAGACCAGCTCACCCGGCTGGTGGCGTTGTTTCCCGGGTCCCCGGCTCCTGGTCGCCTCGCGGCGTTAGTCCGCCGGGTGTGCGCGCAGACGATGTCGCTGCCACCGTTGCCCGCCAGCGTCGAGGTGGGCGAGCCGGAATCGGAGGCGGAGGCCGCCGTCGCCGAATTCGCCGAACAATTCAGCGCCGACGTCTCGTCGATCACCGCCGAGCAGCGATCACGGTTGTGCAAGCACCTCGGGGAGGCCACCTTTGGTGTCGTCGTGCAGATGTATATCGCCGACTTCATCCCCAGGGTGCGCGCCGGGCTGGAGGCGCTCGGGGTCGGTGCGCCATATCTGGGCTGGGTGGACGGCCCGATCAGCTGGGATCATACGACCGATCCGGCGGATCTCGTGTTCAATGACTTTTTAATCGCGGTGGCGCGAATGCGTGCGCTCGACCCGGTCACCTCCGAATTGGTCCGGTTGCGCGGGGCGGCCCAGCACAATTGCCGGTTATGCAATTCGCTTCGCGAGGGCGGCGCGCTCGATGCCGGCGGTTCGGAGACCTTGTATGAGGAGATCGAGCACTACGAATCGTCGAGTTTGCTCGACGACCGCGCTAAAGCAGCGCTGCGGTACGCCGATGGGTTAATTTGGACCCCTGCGCACCTCGTCGCCGACGATGTCGTCGAGGTGCGCTCACGGTTCTCCGAGGTGCAGGCCGTCGAGCTCACCTTCGACATCATGCGCAATGCCAGCAACAAGGTGGCCGTGTCATTGGGCGCAGACGCTCCCCGGGTCGAAAACGGGACCGAGCGGTACTTGCTCGACGCGGACGGCCAGACGGTATTTAGCTGATATCTGTCGGCGCCAGCCGAGCCGCTAGGGCCTTAGCTGTCGAGCCGGCGACGTCGTCCGCTGGCGTGTGAGGGACGACGTGGTCGAGCGGTCGGTGGTCCGCCTGCCCGGCGCCAAGAGCACGAAATGTTAACCATTCGTACACGGACGCGCAAGCGTACGTTTCCGCTGTGTGCGGGGCTCATTCGCTAACTTAAGCGCGGTCACTGAGACTTATGTGAACAAATATGTGACGGTGACGAGATGGCAGCGTGGCCCGAGCCGGATGGCCATGGATCGTGCGTCAGTGGCCCGCGGTCCGGGTGGCTTTCCGTGTCAGTTGTTTTGCAGGATTTCTAGCTTGGTCGCGTCGGAACGACTGCGTTCCCGCGCAGAGGGAGGTTCGGAAATGACAACCACCGGTACGCGCTCGCGAGTTCGAGTGTCATCGGTCTGGGCTGCCGGCGTAGCGCTGGGCGCTTCGATGCTCGGTAGCGCCGTCCTGTCAGCTCCGCAAGCGTCGGCTACCTGCAATCTGACTCCGGCCGACGACCAGTACATCAACCTGCTCGCGCAGAACAAGATGGTGCACAACGCCGATTACAGCGATTGCCACGAGGCCGCCGAGGGCCGTTGGTTCGCCGACCAGGTTCGGTCCAACCCCAATCCGTTCGGTGAGGGCCAAGAGTTGGTCAACATGATCACCAGTACCACGCCGTTGACTCAGGCCCAGGCCGAGTGGGAGGTCGAGTCGGCCATCTACGTCTACGCGCCGGACCTGATCCCGAAGATCAAAGACCAAGCCGCGAAGGCGAACTGGCCGACCGCTTAGCGAGAGCTATTGCTGCGCAATCCCTTCTGAGTTTCAACCCCAAGCGGTCGTGAGGGCTTAGCCCTCCGGCCGCTTTCGGTTTAGTCGGCTAACTCGACGGCGCCGTTGACGGTGAGCCCCGGCAACACCTGCAAGGGGTTGCTCGCCTTGGGTTCGCCGCGTTACTTGTTTGGACCCGAATAGTTTCTCGCACAGTAATTTTAGCTAGGCGCTGTTCACGAGCTGTTCGCAGAGATCGTCGTTTGTCGCGCTGTTTACCGGTGGTACCCAATCGTTGCCGCGAAAGAAAAGCTAGGAAACTTCGTGATAAGGGGGTTCGGAGAAGTGGCAACGACACGATCGCGCGTGCAGGTGCTGGCCGCGGGGGCTGCCGGCATTGCGCTGGGAGCCGCGATGTTCGGTGGTGCTGTGGTGTCAGCGCCGCGGGCTGCGGCGGCCTGCAATTTGACTCCCGCCGACGACCAGTACGTCAAACTGCTGGCGCAGAACAAGATGGTGCACAACGCCGACTACAGCGATTGCCATGAGGCCGCCGAGGGCCGTTGGTTCGCCGATCAGGTTCGCGCCAACCCCAATCCGTACGGCGAGGGGCAGGAGCTCATCAACATGATCACCCGGACGACGCCGATGAGTCAGGCCCAGGCCGAATGGGAGGTGGAGTCGGCGATCTTCGTCTACGCGCCTGAGCTGATTCCCAAGATCAAGGCTCAAGCCGGGCAGCAAGGGCCTGGGCCCGCTTGATCGCGGGGACATAAAGGTGCCTTGCCGGTGGGTGCTCCCGCAGCGGGGCGCCCACCGAGCGCGTCGGCTCAGCGCCGGCTGCCCGACGAACACCGGCTTCGGTCTTCAGCTACGGTTTCCTACGGAACTATCCCGTCGGGGCGGTAGCTCAGTTGGTTAGAGCCGCGGACTCATAATCCGTTGGTCGCGGGTTCGAGCCCCGCCCGCCCCACAAGATAAAAGCGCTGGTGAGAGCTAGTTTGACGGTTTGCTGGTCGCCCATCAAACGCGGCGAAAAGCCCGTTCTGTCAACAACCTGTCAACATACCAACGTTTGTACCAAGCGCGAGGCGCAGCGACAGCAAACGCCGAGTTAAAGCGCTGGAAATGACCCGCATGGAACGAATCGAGCGGCTTCTGCGTCCGAAGCGGTACAGATGAGATTGAACGCGCCGCGATCCGATCCGAAGATAAGTCTGTTCAGAACATGAGGTCGTGAGCTTCTAGGTACCCGCGTGCTCGCTGACCTGCATCCACGGCTAGGTCTGCAAGCTCGGTCAACGGAACCGATACACCGAACGACGTAAACCTATGGTTATCTTCAGGTTTGGTATCGCCTGTTTCATCCAGGCTGAATTCGACACCTTGCTTGATTTGAGTCTCGACCTCTTCAGGAGAAGCTGGAGGATGGTCTAACAACATACTTTCCCACTCGGAATCAAAGTGTTCCAATACGTTTCGTGCTGAACGTCTTTCCAGAAGCTGCCATCGCTTACCGCGAATACGCAATAGTTTGCGCACCTCTTTTCGGTGCATGACGGCTAGGGCATGTCGTTCGGGGTCATCACGGTAACTTGTAGGATTCCAGAGCACTTTGGACACTAGCGCCGCAGTTGTAAGGATCGATTGAATACCGAGCAACATGTGGGGAATGTTGGCCCGCGTCTGCTGCGGCGATCCGTGACCTTGTGCTAATACGGTTACCGCGTCGGTATACCGCTGACGCGCAATCTGCATAACTTCCCCTTGCAGAACAAGTTGGACCATAAACCCCACAACCACGCGTTCATCCATGCTTCAAAGATGCCGGATCGAACGGGAACAGACCAACAGGGTTACGGATGGACATAAAGAGCATCCTCGCGCGGCCTATACGATTCTGGTCGCGGCCAAGATCGGCGCGCAAGGATTGCCGGTTGCCGGGGCTGAGCGGGCCGCTCGCCGACGTTGGCCGCTGGCCGGAACCTGCTGAGTGCCAACGGTGCTGATCGGCTCATTGTCTCTAAGCTTGACAGGTTGGCTCGAAACACGATTGTTGCGCTTCAAATCGATTTGGCGGCAAGTCAATGCGGTTGGGCAATTGTTTTCGGAGACTTCGACATTGACACTTCAACTGCTGTAGGCAAGATGACTTTGACCAACCTTGCTGCTGTCGCCACATTTGAGCGCGACCGAATCAGTGAGCGCACACGAGAAGCACTGGCAGTCAAACGCGCTCAAGGCGTTGTGCTCGGCAGGCCAGCGGTTTTGCCCGATGAGGTTGTTTCACGCATCTTTTCAGAGCGTAAGCGCGGCAAGTCGATTCGGGCGATAGCCGCTGATTTGACCGCTGATGAAGTTCCGACAGCTCGCGGCGGCAAAGTTTGGCGTGCCAGCACGATTCAAAGGGTTTTGCAGTCCCAACGTCCAACCGAAGGGATTAGATAGATGGCATCGGTTCGCAGGGTTTCCGAGGGTCGCTATAAAGTGTTGTGGCGCGAGCCGGTACGCGATGACTACGGCTGCGCTACGGGCAAGTTTCGCCAGACCAGCGAGACAATCAAACGCGACGGCGACCGCGAAGCTCGGATTGCAGCCGAACAGCGCGCCGATGTCATCGAACGTGAGCTTGCCACGACGGTCACCAATCCCAGCGATACGAAGGCTCTGGCAGATAGACCGCTCGGTGGCTATGCCCGCGATTATTTCGACTCCATGCGCGGCCTGATCGCCAAACGAACGGTAGAGGGCTATGAGGCGTTGTATCGTGTCCACGTTGGCCCGACGTTGGGTAACCGTCCGGTCGGTTCAATTCGGGTCGCTGATGTCAAACGGTTGCGGGCGGAGCTTCTGACAACCAACGGCATCGGTCGTAAATCGACCCGCTCGCCCAAAACCGCTGCCCAAGTGCTCGGCGTGCTTCGGCGCATCTTGGATACAAATACGCCGAACCAATCGACTGTTCCAACGTTTACAAGCGCTACCTTGCACCGGCATTGAAAGCGCATAAGTTGCCCGCTGCCCGCTGGCATGACTTACGGCACAGCTTCGCCGTAATGAGCTTGTCGAGCGGTGAACACTACATGCAAGTCTCTAAATGGTTGGGCCACAGCACTTTTACCCTGACTTTGGACGTCTACGGCGATTACATCTCTAGCGCCGAACGTGGTAAAGCTGCGCCGTTGGCGCGTCCGGTTGCGAAAGTGGCTGAAAACAATGTCGTACCGCTGGATTCCAAGCGCTCCGGCTAAAAAGGTTCGGTAGGTTTCGTAGCGCAATCGGGCCAATTGGCTTGCCGCACCGCGATGACTGATTGTTCGAGGCCGCGCAACATTGCGTACGCTCCGTTGGCTTCCTTCAAGTAATCTGCTGACGCTTGCCAAGGAAATCCAATTGCCGTACTTCCCGCGTGCAAGAACCGTTGGTCGAATTGGTCTTTGTCTAGTCGAATCCAGTCGTGCACCAGCTTATAGGATTGACTTACGTTGCCGTAAGCGGTGCCCACACCCTCATCATGTATGGCCGAAAATCGAACGAGCGGATTACTGGTGCCCGACAGACGATCTCGGATATCCGCGTGTATGTCGCTGTCGAACCAAGGAAGGCTGCGCTCCAAGCGTTGCAATCGCACGTACTGGTCGAGCGTACTCCAATCCGTAAGAACCGCAGACCACAGTAATTGAACGTTATCCTGCGATCCAATGCCGGCGCTTACTACGCTTAAGGACTGTTGCCACTTTGGTAATTGCTCGTCAAAGAACGATCTCAATTTGTGGAAATCCGTTTCGGCATGGCCGCTGCCGCGGTACGCGCTGAATACTGTAACGGCAGCCGTGTAATAGTCATTAACTTGGTTTGCATGAATGCTAAGCCCGAGCATCCTAGAGTTTGAGCACAAATTGTGAACGGCCTCACAAAATTCGTTCCAAGCAAGCAGAGTCAGTCGGTTCACTCGCTCAAGAGCGGTTCGTTCTTCGCGTTCAATGGTGAAGCTAGCCAATAAGACTAAGGCAACTGGCGCACCAATGAGAAAACCTGTCAAACCCGCAGCGATATTGGGAATGTACGAAAGACCATGCCACCATTCCGATTTGCTTAGATCCTCATCAACTAATGCGACGAGCAGAATCCAACCGGAGAAAAACATGACAGTTAGCGTCCACTTGCTAACCGGCCCAAAGCTTTTGAATGTTTTGACCGGGCCGAAAGATTGCAATCTTCTACTGATTGCGCGGTTCTCGCCATCTGACACGCGCAGATAGTAGCTACCACACCCCCGCCCTGGTGGATGGCGCGCGGGTTCAATCTTGGGTTTTGAATCAGCAAACTTGCTCAGCTCGGACCAGCCGTCAACATGCCGTCAACATGGCGTGTTGACCCAGCTAACACCGCTCTGGCCTGCAAGTTTGCTGGCCACAGGTGAGATTAGATGCCGGTATCCATTGAAAAGGACTTAATATCAAGGTATTTAACTCGTGAGAATGAATCTGCGAAAGATTCAATTTTGCTTGCTGAATCGCGGCCAGCAACGTCGGATACGGACTCATAATCCGTTGGTCGCGGGTTCGAGCCCCGCCCGCCCCACTCGTTTCTGTGTGTGACTTCGGTTGATGCTTGACGGCTGATGCCTGACGGTGTTTCGGCTGATGCTTGACAGTTGTTTCGGTTGATCCTCAACGCTCCCCGCGAGCCTTTTGGAGCTGCGGCGTTCGCGTCGGTATTGGGGCACCGCACCGGCCGGTGTCTGGACTGGGTAGTTGTGATCCCGAAGTCAGTGCGTGGAATCGGCCTTGGTCAACACCATCGCCGCTTGGTTGTACGGAAACAGGCGGTAGAACATCCCTGATGGCCCCGAAACGATCGCTGCGCCCTCCGCCTTACTCACAAGACGAGGATTGACCAGGGCGATACTACTGCCGCGCCTGCGCAATACCGCCTGTCCGCCGGCCAGAACATTCTTCACCCAGTCCGAATGCAGCCCGTACCCGATGAGGACGACGAAGCCGTCGGGTGTGGGGAAAACCAACAGCGGCGTTCGATAACGCCTGCCTGATTTGCGTCCGACATGTTCGAGTGTGCATAGGCCTGGCAGCCACGGCGCGATCGACCGAGCCGCTGGATTGGTGACTCGACGATTGAATTTGGCGACGGCCCTTGGTACCCGCATGGCTCCTCATCCTCAGTTAAGTTCGAATCATCGATGCGCCAACTCATGCGGTCGCGGGCACCAGGGCGCTGATGTCCTCGCCTTGAAGCAGCTTGATCGTCAGATTCAGGTCGAAGTAGTCGGTCCAGCGTGTGATTTTCCCGTCGCCATCGACGACGAAGGTCCCCATTACGGGGATGGCCGGCTTGCGTCCATCGGGAGTCTGGATGTAATCCAGCCGTTCGGTGAGCACCACGGAACCCTCGCTGGCGAGGTTCACGATCTCGAAGGCGTAGGCGTCCGGGAACATAGCGAACTGGGCCGCCAGGTTCTCCACGATGGCGTCCGGTCCGGTGAAGGCAGGCATTCCCACGTTCTGATAGACGGCCCCTTCGGCGAGGAGGGGACGTAACGCTTCGGCGTCTCGCGTCTCCATCAAAGCGCAAAAGTGGCGGACGACATCGGCTGGCGAAGACATGAAATGAATCCTTTCGCTGCGAGTAGGTGAATCAACTGCGCGGACTGGAAGACGATGCGGATCTGCCTTTCGACACATCAGTGCTCGTGGATGATCACCCCGCGAATGTTGCGGCCGGCGAGCATGTCGTCGTAGGCCTCGTTGATGTCGTCGAGCTTGTACTCGGTGGTGACGGCTTCGTCGAGCAATAGCTTGCCGCTTCGATAGAGGCTGACCAGTCGAGGGATGTCGGCCCGCGGGTTGGCTTCGCCGTACAGGCTGCCCAGCAGGCGCTTCTGGAACAGCGTGAACAACGTCAGCGGCAGCGTCGGCGTCACGTCGGACATCGATGCCAGGGCGGTCGCCACCACGGCACCGCCCTTCCGCACCGCGTTGAGCGCGTCGTTGATCATCGTGCCTTCGAGGACACCTGGCGTGAGGATGGCCGAGTCGGCCATGATCCCGCGCGTGAGCTCACCAACTAACTGGGTTGCTTCCTGCATCGAGGTGGCAAAGTGCGTGGCCCCGAACTCAAAAGCCTTGTCGCGCTTGCTCGGTTCGATATCCACCACGACGATATGCTCCGCTCCTGCCAGCCGCGCGCCCTGAATGGCACCGCTGCCGATCCCCCCGCAGCCGACCACGAGAACCACGTCGCCGGGACTGACGTTGGCGGTATTCACGGCCGAACCCCAGCCGGTGGTGATGCCGCAACCGAGAAGACATGCGCGCGACAGCGGCACATCGTCGTCGATCTTGACGACGGAAGCCTCCGACAACACACCCCACTGCGCGAAACTGCCGACGCCCGAGAGCGCTCCGATGCCCCGTCCTCTGGCTCGGCGCCGGAAGGTGCCGGCGGCCTGGACCCCCGCCAGGATGATCGCCCCGTAATCACAGAGGTTCTGACGGCCCGTCGCGCACCAGCGGCAGCGGCCGCACGCCGGCAGGAACGACGTGACCACGTGGTCTCCCACCGCCAGATCGCGGACTCCCGGACCAACCTCGTGAACGACGCCCGCCCCTTCGTGCCCACCTATCAAGGGGAAACTCACCCCGAACATGTCGCCGGTGCGGATGTGGTGGTCGGAGTGGCATAGACCGGTGGCTTCGAACTCGACGAGTAGCTCGCCTTCCTGTGGCGGATCGAGTTCGATCTCTTCCACCGACCACCTCTCGTTCAGCCCCCACAGAACTGCTCCCTTGGTCTTCATGGCGACTCCTCGAGGATATGTATGGCACGCTCCGGGCAGTTCGCGATTGCGTTGTGCGCCCGGTCTTCCCACCCGGACGGGATATCTTCCACAATCACGAAGGCGGTCCCTTCGTCGTCGATGTCGAACAATTCGGGATACGCCGCGTAACAACGGCTGTGGCCTTGGCACGTTTCCCTGTCCACATGAAGTTTCACGTTGTCTAGTCCAATCCGCCTGGCCTGGTCCCGATGACTCCTTTTTCTGTCAGCGCTGCAATCGATGCGGCGTCGAGGCCCAGTAGGTCGCCGAGGATGCTCGCGTTGTGCTGCCCTAAGGTCGGCGCTGCCGACCGATACCACGCCTCAACGCTGCGGTACCTGAAGGGAATCGCCGGCACGTGATGCCGTCCCACGACGGGATGGTCGAGGCTTTCGAAGAAGCCCCGTGCTGCCAGCTGGGGGTGCATCGAACCGACCCTGGCGTCTGCCAAATCCGCAGCCGGAACACCACATTCAACGAGTAACTGTGCGGCGGCCGTGGAATCGTATTGGGCAGCCCATTGCTCGAGGTGCTTATCGATCAGATCATGTGCCCGCACGCGCCCGTCATGAGTGTCCAACGCGGGGTCGTTTGCCCAGTCCGGTTCGCGCAGAGCCGACTTGAGTAGGCGCCACTGCTCGTCCGTGGCGACCGAGATCGCCAGCCATCGTTCGGTTCCCGCGCATGGATAGAGCCCTTGTGGGGCGGCGTCACGGCTGCGGTTTCCCAATCGCGATATCAGGTTCCCGTAGGCGGTGAATTCGACAACCTGCTCGGCGGCGGCGTTGAGCGCGGATTCAACCATCGATACTTCGATTAGCGACCCTTGGCCGGTTTCGTCGCGTCGCCGGAGTCCTGCCAGCATGGCGAATGCGGAGTGCATTCCCGCCAGTGGGTCACACGGGCCTCGGGGGATTCGCGGCTGGTCGTACTCGTGACCGGTCACCCACGCCATTCCGGTCATCTGCTCCATGGTTTGCGCGAAACCCACGTTGTTGCGCCACGGTCCGTCGAGCCCGAAGGCAGGCATGCGGACCATCACGATCCGGGGGTTGTGCTCACTGACGGCCTCCCACGTGATGGCGAAATTGTCGAAGACGCGGGGCGAGAAGTTCTCGACCAGAATGTCCGAGCATTGGACAAGGCCGAAAAGCAGCCCCCGGCCTTCGGGGGAAGACAGGTCGAGGGTCAGCCCTCGCTTGTTGGCGTTGGTCGCCAAGTACATCCCCGACCGCTCCCACCACTGAGGTTGGGCGGCGAACGCCGCGGCCGCCATCCGTGCGCCGTCAGGGTGGTCTGTCGACTCCAGGTGAATGACCTCAGCGCCCAGCGCGGCGAGAATGTGGGTGGAGGAGGGACCCGCCCACCACGCTGTCGCGTCGAGAATTCGTATGCCCTCCAGCGGAAGCCTGGGTGCACTGTCGGCTGCGGTCGTAATCCTGTTGTGAGCGCGTACTTTCGCCATTTCACCAAGCGGGGGAGCGCCGGCGGTGGGGGAGGGTCGTCGGCCATTGATCCGGTAGGGCGCCAACGGGTGGGTAAAGCTGTCGTCGGCATACCTGCCCCACACGCCGCGCGCCGCGAACTGCGGGTGGTCCAACACGGTCTGGCCATTGTTGACGGGTGAGACGGGGATCCGCAGATCGGAGGCCAACGCGACGATCTCGTCTGTGGAACGTTGCGTCGTCCATTCCCGCACAATCCGATTCCACTCGTCCCGGCGTTCCCACCGGGTCGTGGCGAGGGCCCAGGCTGGGTCCTCATCGAGTAGGTCGAGTCGGCCGATCATCGCTAGGAACGACTCGAATTGTTGGCGGGTATTGGTGTTGAAGCCCACCCAGCCGTCGGCGGTCGGTTCGATGGAAGGGATTTCAACCTGTCGCGCCGGCACGGTCAATGGCGGGCGACCGGCCAGTCCGTGATAGAGGTCGGCGAACCCGCTGGCGCTGAGGTGACACGCCTCCAGCAATGAGCAGTCCGCGAGTTCGCCTGCGCCGCCGAGTTGAACCCGCCGCAATGCGCCAAGCGCCGCGACGGCGGCGTAGCTGGCCATCACCCATTCGAAGACTCGGCCACCGGCTTGAATGGGCGGTTGGTCCGAACGACCTCGCAACGCCAGGGTTCCGCTCTCCGCCTGGATCGTGAACTCCGTCGAGGGTCGGTCCCGGTACGGTCCGGTCAACCCGTAAGGAGAGAGCGCCACGATCACCAGGTGTGGCGCTCGCCGTAGGAGGGCCTCGCGGTCGAGTGCCCCAGGGCCCAGAGAATCGACGAACACATCGGCGGAAACGATCAGAGGCTCCAGGTCGGCCAACGAAGTGCCCACGACTGAACGCTTGCCGGCGTTCAAGAATTTGAACAGCGCGCCGTCGTCGTGTCGATCGCCAAACATTCTGCGGCGGAACGGATCCCCGTCCGGATTCTCTATCTTGATGACCTCCGCTCCGAGGTCGGCGAACAACTTGGTGCAGTACGGGCCCGAAATTTCCGTCGCCCACTCGACGACACGAACCCCACGCAGAGCGATCATCGTGCGGCTTTCCGTGTCAATGTCTGCCGAAGTGAGTTACCCACCCCGATGAGTGCACACACGCCACTTCCTGTCCTCACGCTCGTGCCGATCGAGCAGAGTGTTCTGCATCCGCATGGCTGCGGCTTGGTTGCAACGACGCTAGCGACGCGAAAGCTGACGTGTCAAGTGTGACTCGATAACGCTGGCCGCGGTTGAGTCGTTAAGCTTTCAGTCGGCCGCACGCACCTTGGGGGCCCGTTCGCCCCGCCCGCTGCGTTTGGCGGGCGGCTTCGTAGTCGACGTGCTTACCCCTTTGGCGAGGATTTGCGAACCCAGTTCGATCTGCGCGCGGATGTCCGACTCAGCCGTACCAAACCAGCGTGGTCCGAGGCTCGTCGTGAAGATGATGAAATTGGCCAGCAGCTCGGCGAACAGGTCGGCGTCGACGTCGGCCCGGATCTGCCCCGCGGCCTGGTAGTGGCGAACGCCTTCGGCGATAACGGCCGTACGGCGTGCGTGATTGGGTTGCAGCACCCGCAGCGAGAAGTCTGGATCTGACAACGCCCGACCGGAAATGTCCCAGCCGGGAACGCCGCTGTCCCGGTCATCGATCCTCAATCTCGCAAAGAAAAGCCGCTCGATATAGTCCTCGAAACGCGTAGGCAGGTCCGCCACGACTTGCTCTTCTGCCTCACTGACCAGGTCCGCGATCTGTCGAGAAACGACTTGCTCGAAGATGCCTCGCTTGTCCCCGAAGTAGTGAAATAGCATCGCCTCCGAGCAGTCCGCGCGACGGGCGATCTCCTTCGTCGCCGCGGCCGCGTATCCCGCTTCGGCAAACACCTCAGCGGCCGCTTCAAGGAGGGCTCGTTGTTTGCCGTCCTTGTCGCGAACTCGCCGCCGCGCGCCTGTGGTCATCACACATACTTTAGCGAGCACCCGTCGGCTGAGCGGAAGCCTGCACGCGTGCCGCCCGTTCGCGCACACTGCGCGGGCGCGTCGATTCGAAGCGCTGTCAGATAGTTATCGAGTGCGACTTGACTCCGTGCATTCGACGATTTACTGTGCTGCGAAAGCAAATTTCGGCGTGTGCGAGAAATCAGAGGGCCGGCGCAGATGGCACGTGGACGGCGGTACGACTGCGGCGTGCCTGGACTGTGGTCGGCCCCTCGGTGGTGGCTGTCTGGCCGGGCTGACCGCTGGCGGTGTCTCGAGGTCGGCAGGGGCGGAAAGGACTACCCATGGTGAGCAAATCACCGGAGGAACACGCCCGGAACCTCGACCTTCGTCACGAGGATTTCAACGATCAAGAATTCCTCTACGAGGTCTACTCGGTGATGCGGGAGAACGGACCGTTCAGTCACCAGGACGTGCCATTCCTGGGCCCCACGCCGGGGGGCGCGTGGATCGCCACTCGCTACGACGACTGCTACGAGATTTTGCGGAACTGGCGCAGCTTCTCCAGCAAGCCCATGGGACTCGAGGGCAACCCGATGTCGTTCGGCGACATCGTGATCACCTTGGATCCCCCACGGCAGCAACAGCTTCGCAAGGTTCTCAATCCGTATTTCTCTCCGGGCCGGATGAAGGAGCTGGAACCCCAGGTGCGCGCGGTCACCGATGGGTTGATCGACAATTTTATCGAGCTGGGCAGCGGCGATCTCGCAGACGTTGCATGGCAGCAACCCGGGATCGTGTTCTTCCGGTACGTACTCGGCATGCCCGTTGAGGACGTGCCGCTCTACATCGAGACAGCCGACCTCGCGATCAATGGGGAGAGCGAAGACATCCGAAACGGTTCGATGACAAATCTCTACCTCCGCGTACGCGACGAGATCGACAAGCGTCGTGGTGAACCGCCGCGTGACGACCTGATCGACGTTCTACTCGCCGCCGAGATCGACGGCGAGAAATTGAGCTTCGACGACGTTGTCGCGAATGTGATGCTGCTGGTGCAAGCCGGGCTCGAAACAACCTCTAGCGCAATGTCATTCGCCTTCTTCTATCTTGGCACCCATCCCGAAGATCGCGACCGACTTGTACGCGAAGCCGGGTTGATGCCCGCGGCGATAGAGGAATTCATCCGGTTCGCCGGTTCGGTCCACGGACTGCATCGCTCAGTCGCGGAAGAGGTTGAACTAAGCGACCACAAGTTCTGTCCCGGTGAGACGGTCGTCGTGAACTATGCGGCCGCCAACCGCGACGCGCGCGAGTTCGACGAGCCGAACAAGTGCATTCTCGACCGGCAAACAAACCGCCACCTCGGGTTCGGAGCCGGCGTCCATCGCTGTCTGGGCTCCAATCTCGCCCGGCTCGAGTTTCGGGTGGGCGTCGAACAGACCCTGAATCGGATACCCGACTACGCCATCCCCCCTAGGGCAAAAGTTGATTTTCACGGGAACTCGGTCACCCGGGGCTACCGCGCCCTGCCCGTCGTCTTCACGCCGGGCGCCCGCATCGGCCGGTGAGAGGCGGCATGCGACCGCCGATCCGTCTCGCAGCCAACGTAATAGCGACATCAGGGAGGAACCCGTGGACAAGCAAGATCTTCAGTGGATGATCTCCGTCGATGACCACATCATCGAGCCCCCGAACCTATGGGTCGACCGCGCATCGGCCGCCGACCGCGATCGAGTGCCACACGTGGAGCGCATCGACGGCGTCGATACGTGGATATACGACCAAGCGCGTGCGTCGGTGATGGGCATCCTGGTCGCGGCTCACCAGCGGCCGCCCGAATACTCGCCGCTGCCAGTGAATTACGACGAGATGCCTCGTGCCTACTTCGACCCGGTCGCCCGCATCCCTGACATGGACGAGGACCATGTGATCGCGGGACTGAACTTTCCGTTCTTCCCACGGTTCTGTGGTCAGATGTTCGCACACCTCGGTGACCGCGACCTTGCTCTCAAGTGCGTGCGGGCCTATAACGACTTCGTCATCGATGAGTGGTGCGCGGCGGCGCCTGGTCGCTACATCCCAATGGTCATCGTCCCGTTGTGGGATACCCGACTTGCCGTCGAGGAGACGCTGCGGTGCGCCGGCAAGGGCGCGAAAGCCATTGCCTTCTCGGAGAACTTGCACCCGCTGGGATTTCCGTCCATCCACTCGGGAGTCTGGGATGATTTCTTCGCGGTGGTGAACGAAACGAAGATGCCGCTGTGCACACACATCGGCTCGTCGTCGGTTAGTCCCACTACGTCGCCTGACGCACCTTTCGGGGTTCAGGCGGTCAACATCAATCTCAATCTGGCGAACTCAACCACGGACTGGTTGTTCTCGGGCAAGCTGCAGAAATACCCCGATCTGAAGATCGTGCTGGCCGAGGGCGGCATCGGCTGGATCCCTTACCTCATCGAGCGTGCTGAACATGTCGCCGCCGACTACCAATACCTGCGCGCCAACAACTGGGCGGTTGACCCCGCCACGATGCGCTTGACCCCGGTGCCAACCGATCCTGAAATTTTCCCGAAGGCTCCGCGCCAGCTCTTCCGCGACCACATGTACGGCTGTTTCATCGAGGACGACTTCGGGGCGGCCAATCTCGACTTCATCGGCGTCGACAATGTGATGATCGAAACGGACTATCCGCACACCGACAGCCTTTGGCCCAACTCCCTTCAGGCCGCTCACAAGGCACTCGACGGTCGGTCCGACCTCGACAAGTACAAGGTGCTGCAGGGCAATGCCCGACGGGTTTTCGACTTTGAGCCCGCCCCGTATCCGGCGCTGGCGTAGTCAATCCCTTTCACTGGCCGACGGATTCGTTTGATGCGGGAGTACCAGAGCTTCATCGACGGTAAGTGGTTGAGCGACAATGCCCTCGGCACCATCGACGTCATCGATCCGGCCACCGAGGAGTTGATCGGACGAGTCGTCGAGGGTGGACAAAAGCAGGCGGCCATGGCGATCGAGGCTGCCAGGCGGGCTTTCGACGAAGGGCCATGGCCATGGATGTCCGTCCGGGAACGGGCAAAGATCATCAAGCGGTTCGCTGAGATCCTCGACGAGCGCAAAGCGGAGCTTCGGGAGCTGATCGTCGCCGAGATCGGCTCGACCGGCTTCATCACGGACCTGATTCAGGTTGGCGGTGCCATCGAGGCGGCCCACTACTACGGCGAGTTCGTCGAACATGATGTGACGTGGGTGGAGACACCGGGCGGCCCCGTGGTTTCGCCGACCGGCCTGGGCGGCGTGACAGTGGTCCGCGAACCGGTCGGGGTGGTCGGAGTCATCACGCCGTTCAACTTTCCTTTCTCGATCAACATTCAGAAGTGCCTGGCTGCCTTGGCTGTCGGCTGCACTGTGGTACTCAAGCCACACCCATGGACTCCGATGAACGCCCTGGAGCTGGCCAAGGTTGGCGAGGAAGCGGGCCTCCCGCCCGGGGCGTTCAACGTGGTCGTGGGCGGTGCCGACGTGGGAGAGGAGCTGTGCACGCACCGAGGCGTTGACATGATCGGGTTCACCGGTTCGACGGCGACCGGTCGGCGCATCCGCGAACTATCGGCGGCAACGATGAAACGCGCACAGCTGGAGCTGGGCGGCAAGAGTGCGCACCTCGTTCTCAGCGATGTCACCGAAAGTGACGTTGCGGGAATAGGATTCGGTCAGGTGCTGATGCATGCCGGACAGGCATGCACCGTCACGTCGCGACTTCTGTTGCCCGAGCACCTGCTCGAAGCGTATGTCGAGGGCCTCAAAGCGATGGCTCCGATGATTACCGTCGGCGATCCGCGTGATCCCGCAACTGTCGTCGGTCCGCTGATCAGGGATCAGCAGCGTCAGCGAGTTGAATCCTTCGTTCAGGCGGGCTTACAAGACGGCGCGCGGCTGGTGGTCGGCGGCAAACGTCCCGAACATCTCGAACGCGGCTTCTACTACGAACCGACGGCATTTGTCGACTGCCGCAGCGACATGCGCCTATGCCAGGAGGAGGTGTTCGGGCCTGTGCTGGCGGTGATGACCTATCGCTCCGAAGACGAAGCCATCCGCATCGCGAACGACTCCATCTACGGTCTGGCAGGCCTGGTGATGACTCGCAACGCCGCAAGGGGTTTCAACGTCGCGAGGCAGGTCAGAACCGGCACCATCATGGTGCAGACTGTGGCGCCCGGCGCCGACCTGGGAGCCAATCCGGGGGGAGGGCAGGGCCCCGGCTGGTCTCTACCGGCGCGTGGCATGTTCAACGGCGGGGGGCCGTTCGGCGGCTTCAAACAAAGTGGGCTCGGCCGCGAGCAGGGTCGCTGGGGCTTCGAGGAATACACCGAGCTGAAATCGATCACCATGATGTAGCCGCACCGCATTCTGAAAGGTCGCGTATTGGAATTTCTCAAAGACGTCCGTGTCCTTGAAGTGTCACTGTTCTCCGCGGATGCGCTGGGCGGGCATCTGGCTGACCTCGGCGCAGAGGTGATCAAGGTGGAGCCGCCTGGCGGCGGTGGTTTCCGCGGCGCGGTGGTTTCCGGCGGCGAGTTGCAGGACTCGCATTGGAATCGCGGCAAAAAGAGTGTGGCGATAAACCTGAAAACGCCTGAGGGTCAAGAGGCGTTTCGCCGCCTGGCCGCGACATCGGCGGTGGTGATCGACGGGCTTCGGTACGGAACCGCGCACCGGCTCGGCTTCGGCTACGACGACATCGTCGCCGTCAACCCGTCGGTTGTGTACTGCGTTCTCAACGGAATGGGCAGCTTCGGGCCCTATACCCGGTTAGCCACCCACGGGCTGTCCTTCGACTGTTTCGCGGGGTTGAGTCCGCCGATCATCGATGCGGATGGAACGCCACGCCTTTCGGGGGCGGCGACAGGGACGACGGGAGTTCTGGCGGGACCGCTGTACGCAGCGATGGGCGTACTCGCCGCGTTGCATGCCGCCCGGCGCGACGGCAAGCCGCAGTACGTCGAAGTAGCGCAGGTCGATGCGGCGATCAATTGGAACTTTCAACACCTCACAGCGCTGGCGAACGGTCAACCGGCCTACGGTGAGGGAATCCGAGCTTCGCTTCGCTACCAGTACTACGCCACGAGCGACGGCAACTACGTGGTGTTCAACGCCCTGGAGGACAAGTTCTGGCGCAGATTCTGCGAGTCACTCGACAGGATGGATCTCTATGAACCGGGGCGCCGGAAGCCGGGGGAGGATGTCGAGGCAGGGGCCCGGCTGCGCGACGAACTGACGGCAATATTCAAGTCCCGCACACGCAGGGAATGGACCGACTTCTTCATCGCGACTGACATCGCAGGGGCACCAGCGTTTTTGGGAGCAGACCTGTTCGACGACGACCACGCGAAGGCTCGCCGACTCGTCTACGAGCAGGCTCAGCCGGACGGGACGTCGCAGCGATTGATTGGGACGTGCATCAAGACCAAACCCGATGAACGATTTGCACCGCCAGCGGCGCCGCGCGTTGGGCAGCATACGGAAGAGTTACTCGGCGCCCTGGCGGGCTACGACGCGGCCGAAATGGAGCGCCTTCGTTCGTCGGGTGCAATCTGAGGTTTCATCTTCGGGTGATGCCTGATGGCGTTTCGGCTGATGGTTGACAGCTATGCGTCGGCGAGCGTGGCGGCGATCCGTTTGACAGCGATGAGCGATAAGTGTCGACGTCGAGGGTCGCTCACCAAATCAGGCCAGTAACGAAGCCGCGGCGTTCGAGGGGTGGTCCGGTCGCGTTGACCGATGACTTGCCCACGGGAGCCTTGAAAAGACAACGCATGTTGGCCTACGCTTGTTGTCACTATGATCGATTTTCCGCAAAGCGCTGCTTCCGCGATGACGATGCGAGCGAACGGCACCGATGACTAACCTGCAGATGATCTCTGATCGTCTCGAAATCGAGAGGCGTTGCGAAGTGATTTCACCGACGCAGGGGTGGCTCGTGACTATGACCGTTTCGCCTCGTTGTTCACGTCCGACGGTGCTTGGCGAATGCCGCACATCAACGCATTGTTCGTTGGTATGTGCGAGATACGGGCCGCGGTCGAACGCGGGCAGAGCCTGTTTGAGTTCTTCGTCCAAACGGTGCACTCAGGCCCGATCACCCTCGATGGCGATGAGGCCACCGGACGGGCCTACGTTGCAGAGTTCGGCCGGCTTATTGGTGGGGGTTCGCACTCCA
The DNA here is from genome assembly GCF_001673055.1 of Mycobacterium sp. 1245801.1. NCBI lineage: Bacteria > Bacillati > Actinomycetota > Actinomycetes > Mycobacteriales > Mycobacteriaceae > Mycobacterium > Mycobacterium sp. 1245801.1. The sequence goes on along the minus strand of NZ_LZKY01000318.1, from coordinate 18,736 downwards.
ACTATGGCGTGTACCACGATCGTTATGGCCGAACACGAGAGGGCTGGCGGTTCACCTCGCGCACATACGAACTGATCTACGTTGACACGACTCCGCTGCAAGGCGCTGCACCACCGCTAGCTTCGGACGGTTGGCTTTCACGGTGAGGATGAGCCACGGCTCTCAGCGCTGCGACCCTAGCCGCTGTATCCGTGTGCGGCACCTGAAGGATGAAACATCTGCCATTCCTGGTCGTCATTTGCCTTATCTCTTTCGGCGGCGCCGCGTCGCCGAACGTCCATGTTGAAAGGAACGGTATGTGGCGAAACGCTGCAACTCCCGGCGGCGGATTCGGTCGACGTCTGCGCAGGTCGGTCACGGTGCTGGTCGCGGCGGCGCTGACCGCAGCCGCCTGGCTGGTCGGCCGGGTTGCCGGAGTGGACTACATCGCTGAAACACCGCTGGGCACTGGACAAGTGACGTTGGTACAGACGATTGCGGCAACGATCTTGGTTGGGCTTGCCGGCTGGGGTGTTGCGACTCTGCTGGATCGCTTCACAGCGTCGGCGCGGACAATCTGGACATCACTGGGCATCATTGTGCTGGCCATGTCGATTGTTCCGCTGTTCGCTGTTCGCGGTGATGCATCCAGCCAGATCGCACTCAGTGTCCTGCACTGCGTTGCCGCGGCCGTCCTGATTCCCGGACTTCTTCCGGCGCGTCCGCCCCTGGGCCATCAGCGGTTAGAAGCCTAGCCGCACGCAAGCGGCACGGCGCCGCGGTGGATGCCGTGCTCGGCGTCACCGTGTTTCGGAAAAGATCGGCAGCACATGTCGCGCCAAGGTGCGCATCTGATCGCGCAGTTCGTCGACGGTGTTGGCAACGAATAACAGTGCGGTCAGGTGGTCGAGGCCGGCTGACCGGTATGCGTCGACCTTTTCGATCACCTGATCTATCGATCCCACCAGATTCATCTCGAGATAATCGTCGATATCGACTCCCCTGGTCATGGTGGACGACAACGACTTTCGGAAGACGTCGAATGACGAGTTGAAGAACTTGTCTCGCGCCTCTTCCTCCGTGTTGCCGATACATACCACCGACTGCAGTGCCGTGATGATCGTGTCGGAAGGACGGTCGACGGATTCGGCGTATCGAGTGATCTTGGCTCGGCCCTCGGCAATCTTGCCGGGGCCGATCTTCGCGGGCAGCCACCCCTGACACAGCTCTGCTGCGCGGCGCAACGATCCTTCGGCATTGCCGCCGGAATAGATGGGCAACGGGTTCTGAACCGGTTTGGGATAGCTTTCGACGTCTTCGAAATGCACGTACTTCCCGCGGTAGCTGACGCGTGGCCGCTCCCACAGTTCGCGTATCGATTCGATTATCTCTCGGGTGAGATCGGCGCGGTTGGCGTTAGCGGCATCTGGGCGCACCGCCTCGAACTCATCGCGGTAACCGCCCACCGCGACTCCCAAAGTCACCCGGCCTTGGCTGAGTTGGTCCAGCGTAGCCACTTGTTTGGCCAACAGCACCGGATCCCGCAAGGGGAGCACCATGATTCCGGTCGTCAAACGCAGCGTCGAGGTTCTCGCAGCGATGTTGGCGAGCGTCATCAGCGGTTCGAAGTAATCCGGGGGGTGCGGCCACGCCCTGCGAACGAAAGCCATGGTGCTCAAGTGGTCGTTGCCGCCGGCGTCGTGGTAGCCCAGCTGTTCGGCTTCCATCGCGATATCGATCACATCTTTGGCTGTGGCGAATGGCACCGGATGCATCATCCCTGCGGTACAGGTGGGCAGTTCTACGCCGAATCTCATGAAAGCTTCCGTCCATCAATGCAATTAATGCCTACAACTGTAGGCCAACGTCCGTTGGTATTTCAAGGGTCGGCCGTGTGCCTCATCGTGAACAGCGGTCATCACCGCGTGCGACGAGCTGTCTGCGTTTTGGTCTTTTTAACTTCGCCGCCGGTCACCGGCGCGTCGAGGTCGCCGACGAGATAGTGCTGAAGCACGGGCCCCAGTGTGGAAGCGAGCGTCTCGCCATCCAACTCGGTCACCGCCGGCAACTCGAGGATGTAGCGGCAGTACGCCACGCCCAACACCTGCGTGCTCACCATCGCCGCGCGCCGACGAGCCTGACGCCCCCGGCCGACCAAGCCCTGGACGAATGTGAGCAGCTGCTGCTCAAAAATCAACCGGAACTGCTCTGCCGCGGCGCTATTCGTTCCAGCGGAGCGGAGCAGCAAGGTGATGAACTCATCAGATAGCGCGCCTTCCCAGCGCGAGATGACATGGTGAGCAAGAAGTTTTCCCACCTGCTCCCGCGGCAGTGCCGCGGCGTCGGGCAGGTGCAAATCGACGTCTACCGCAGCGGCGAACAAACCTTCCTTGTTCCCGTAGTACCGCATAACCATCGACGGATCGATGCCGGCCGCGGCGGCGACGGCCCGAATCGTAGTGGCCTCGTAACCGCGACTAGCCAGCATTTGCCGTGCTGCAGTAAGTATCGCGTTTCTGGTCTTTTCGGATCGCTGAGTGAACGCCATGCGAACAAGTGTAGGCCAACATCGTTGGCACTCATCGATCCGTGGAACGGCGCCGACCGAGCAGTGGACGTCGGGTCCGCCCCCGGCGGTCCCTATGCGCCGCTCGAACTGGCGGCTATGCCGCTGTGCGCGTTGAGGATCCCATGCAACGACCTGAAGGCCCGCCATGCCTTCGCGATGCCGAACTCAGCCACCTGCAAGATGACAGCGCGAACCTGCTCTTCGGTGGCGCCGTTGTTCAGCGCGAGCCCTACGTGCAGCCGCAGGGAGTCATCAAGCGTGCCATTGAGCACGTCGGTCGCAATGGTCGCGAGCGCCCGTTCGCGAACGGATAGTTCGGAACGCCCCCAACGTGCCTCGAACTGCTTGCTGTAGAAGGCCGCGAAGCGGTCGTCGAGGTGGGCTAGCTGTGCGGCGGCGGTTTCGTCGAAATCGACCGGCGAGTTCGGTGTCGGCGGATCGGTTACAGCCTCGTGGGAACCTTCTACTTCAGCCAGCGTCATCAAGGCCTCAGCCGCTGTGGGATAACCCGCGTAAGGAGCCAGATGACGGACGGCCTCCCGCAGGGCTGCCAAGCTGACGCCCTGTGACAGCGCCATTTGCACATGGGTCTGCAGCGGGAACCCGAGACAGTGCCCACACAAGTCTGCAGCGAGAAATACAAAAGCTTTCTCACGCATCGTCAATTCCGACAAGCCCCATGCGTGCTGCCCCACCTCGACGGCCATCTTGGCGAAATCCGCGTCGAGCTCGGCGATAGCCTCCTGGTTGGTTAAATTCATTGTGCAGCTCCTAGTACTGGCTGGGCGGCCGCGCCGAACTTCGTCGGCAAGCCGAATAGGCGAATGCGCATAGCGTCGAAGAGCCGGTCGGGAGCCCAGCCGGCCAACAAGGCCAGCAGCCGCCCATCCTTACCAACCACGTAACGGGTGCGTGGACGCTTTTTTCCTAACGCACGCAGCACGGCGCGGGCGACGACATCGGGATCGCTGCCCGATCTCTCGCGTGCAAGCGCGCGATCGGTCATGGCTTGGTAGGTATCGCCATACAGTTCTAGATGCGCCAAGCTCATCTTGGACATCACTCGCTTGGCGTCTTCCTCGACTTTTGTCACCGCGTCGGTGTGAATCGACGCCGGTTCGATGAGGACGACGTGAATTCCCCAGGGGCGCAATTCCATCCGCAGGGACTCGGTGATCGAGGCGAAGGCCCACTTTGACGACGCCAACGGCGCGCCGAATGGCAGGCTGAGCCGATCACCGATCGATCCGATGTTGACGATCCGTCCTGCACCAGCGCGCAGTAGTGGGAGAAACGCCTGAGTGACCGCGACTTGCCCGAAAACATTCACTTCATAGATACGCCGTAGATCGTCCAGCGGGATTGCTTCCATCGGCCACGTCATCCCGATCCCGGCGTTATTCACTAACGCGGCGATCCCGTAGTCGCCCACCGAAACGGCTACTTCGGCGACGGCGGCGCCGATGGAGGTCTCGTCGGTGACGTCGATGAGCACGGGCACCAGTTGCCCGTCAGTACGGCTGGCTTCCTGGACCAAGGCATGCCCATCTTGCCTGCGCCGCACGCCGGCGAAGACACAGTACCCGTGCGCAGCCAGTCGCAGGGCGCACGCCCTGCCGATGCCGGAGGAGGTTCCGGTCACCACCGCCGTTGGGCGCTGAACCTGTGAATGTATGGGTCGTGTGCCACCTCGTATCGCCATGTCAACAACTGTAGACCAACGTACGTTGGCCATCAAGTGTTGGCTTTGGTCCGCGATCTGTGGGTTAAGAGCGTCCCAGAAGGTGCACGCGGCGACGTGGGCTCCCCTTCAACAGCGCAATCCTCAACGGGTAGGAGACGTGTTCCGGCCCAAAGCGTTTCGGGATTCGCGGAGACCGTGAGAGCCGCTCATCCCCACCAGAACGACGTGGCGATCGCCACGTAGAGCGCGATGAGCACTGCTCCCTCGAACCAGGTCGACTCGCCGTCGAAGGTCACCAGCACCGCGACCAGCGCCGACATGATCATCGACGCCAACAGCAGTGGCGAAAACACCAGATCGAAACCGGGCTGGCCGAGCCATACCGCCGCCAGGCAGACGATGGGGGCGATGGTGAGTGCGATCTGGACGGGCGACTGGAGGACCACCTGAACCGCGTAGTCCATCTGGTTCTTGGCCGCCAGCTGAATGCCGACAAAATTCTCCACCGCGTTGCCGGCAATGGCCACGATCACCAGACCGGCGAACACCTCGTTGATGCCCACTGTATGCATCGCTGGCTCTAGGGCGGCGACGAACCATTCCGACACGAAGGCCGCACCGATACCGGCGAGGGCCAGCACGCCGATGGCCATCGCCAACGGCCACTCGCCGTGTGCCGTCGCGGCGCTGGCAGCTTCGGCCGAATCGGGGCTGGCCACTATGGGAGAGGTCGCTCTCGAGGGTTTATCACCAGCTTGCAGCGCCGAATCGGCGGCCCGCTTTCCGAGCGTGGCGGGCAGCGAGAGTGCGAAAAGCGCGAGCATGACGATGGAGACGACGACCGACACCGCCCTTTCGTGGTGTTGCGCCGGGGTGTGTATCGCAGCGGTCAACGAGGGGACGGCCAGGATGAACACCGCGAGGGTGAACATCAGTCCGAGCGTGCGTCCGTCGTCGGCGGCGAAGCGCTGACGGCCGTGCCTGATCCCGCCGGCCACGAATGCCAGCCCGAGCACCAGCAGGGCGTTGGAGAGAATCGAGCCGACGATGGTGGCCTTCACCACGCCGTAAAGACCTGCCTTGAGCGCGAACAGGATGACGAACAACTCGGGCAGGTTTCCCAGCGCCGTCTGCAATATCCCAGTGGCGTTGGGCCCGAGCCGGTCTCCGACCGCCTCCACCGAACGGCCGACCAGAGATGCCAGTGTGGCCAACGCGAGTGCGGAGATGGTGAACGCCAGCAATGCATTGGCGTGGGTAAAGTTGAGAACCCCGGCTGCCATGGACGCGATCACGGTGAGGGTGATCATGATGCGGTCGCGCCGGGTCAGCAGCGGTAGCCGTTCGGGATGGGTGGTCGTCACGCGCCTCTCCTCTGATCGCGCTGAAGTTTTCCACACCGAATGGTCGCGCCGAAACCACGCTGGTTCCGCTGCCGCGACCTCGACATACTGCCGAATCCGGGGGTCAACGCCATTCGCGGCGCGACGATGTGCCGCTTCCACGGTGGCGCAGCCGCCCACGTAAAGCGCGAGGCGCGCGAACGGCATGAGCGTGCCGCTGACCGGATGGCCAAGGCACTTCTAGGGATCGCCACTGACGGTCTCGCCTAACCGCGAGCGCAGCGAAAAGAGACTCATAATCCGTCGGTCGCGGGTTCGAGGCCCGCCCGCCCCACCGCAATGCGTTGTATGGCGTAGGCAGATGGCTGGCACATCATCACCGGCCGGCGGACGCATTCATCGGCACGCCGGAGCAGCTCGCCGATCATGTCGTCGCGTGGCAGGACGCAGGCGCGGCCGACGAGTTCGCGAGCGTGGGATCGACGCTGTCGCAGAAGGTTACGACGTTCATCGACCAGGTCGTGCCTGTCCTGCAGCGGCGGGACCGAGTCCGTACCGAGTGCGCCGGGTCCACATTGCGCGATCACCGTGGGCATGAACGGCCGGCTAAATGGTCTGTTCCTTAGAACTCGTCGCGATCAACAACGAAGCGAACTTGACAGGCTTTGTGAATGTTGCCGGGGCGGAAGCCCACGACGTCGGTATCGACGACCCGGAGGCCCAGGCTATTGAATATTGATTGCCACTCGCTCACCCGTTTGAACTGGCAACCGAAATTCATATCGACAAGCCCTTGGGCGACAGCGTTACCAAAGAAATCGATAAGCACGAGCGTCTGAAATTGATCGCGTACATCCAGCTTATTAAATTCGGTTAGCTCGATCTGCTCCGCTGCGACCCCTGGGGGCGCTGCGGGAACAGCATACGTGTCTTCCTCGATAATCAACCGCCGTGCCACACGCCGCAAATTTGTCAGCAATGGAATCAAGTCGGGTTCATCAACATGATGAAGGACGGTTTTGACGATCGCACTGTCGAACGCGTCGTCCGCATAGGGGACGTCAACGGGCGAAGCCATCTGCCGAAACGGCAGATGTGCGGCCTCAGCGCCGCGGTAGTCCAGCACGTCGGTGGTGTAGCAGTCGAAGCCGGCGCGCGCGATCAGCGCAGCTAAATGACCGCGGCCGCTGCCGAAATCGAGTACTGTGCTGCCGTTGATGGCGTCTGCGAAATTGTTGAAGTCCTGCACCGGCTTACGCTGTGACTTATACGCCGAGTAGCCCTCGCTGAACCAGGAGCCGTCTCCCTCCGATGCGAAGAATCGTTCGTGCACCTCTTCGGCTGCTTGATAGAGTTCACACCCGTTAGCGGCTGCCAGTAAATACTTACGTGCGTCCTCCAGGGTTGAACGCACGTCGCCGGAATAATCTGGAAAATGGGATTTGTAACTTCTTTCCAGCACTGACAAAGTGAAGTTCAGGGCCGTGGTTCCGTGCTGTAAAGTGTCGTGAATGAACTCGTATTGAGCACGTTTGGTGGCTGTTGACACCAACAATCCTTTCGTCACGCATGCTTCAAACGCCTGACGCGGCATCGTCGGGTAGCGGCAGGCGGAGGCCAAAGCAACTAATTCAACGCCTTGTATCAGTACAACGCAAATTGAAGGTATTTAGCTAAAAGCTGACCCGATTCGGCTTTACAGCAGTGCTAAACACGCGTAGGGCAAAGAAAGCCGGCCTAATGGTGAGCCGCATTCTTTGCGCATGCCGCTTTAGCGAAAGCCGTTTGACGTGCGGTTCTCATCGCCGGCGACCCAAGTGCTTCGTCCGCCGCGGCCTGTCCAACGTCGAGCACCCTCGTTGACGGCAAACCTCGCGCGTGCCCGGGTACCTTGCGTCGCCGAGTACTAGGCCCTGGGATGCAATGGTTGAAACGAAGTGTCATGTGAGCCAGCGCATTCCGGAGAATGAATGTGGGCAGCGACACACCCTCCCGATGCTTGGACCCTGACCCTACTAGGGTGCTGCCTATGGCGGTGCTGCACGGCAGAAGAATCTTGTTCGACATCGATGGCACCCTGGTTGACTCAACCGCCACAGTCGAACGGTCCTGGGGGACGTGGGCCGAGGAATACGGCGTCGACTATGAAGAGGTACTCAAGGTCTGTCATGGCAGGCGGACCGAGGACACCGTCGCGCAATTCGTCGTACCGCACGACCGACTCGCAGCGACAGCCCGGCTACTCGCTCTGCAAGAGCAGGCTGATCTCGATGGTGTCCTGGCGCTACCGGGAGCACGCCGATTGCTTGATGCCCTGCCGCATAGTCACTGGGCTGCAGTGACTTCGGGGCCGCGCTCGTTGATGGCTGCCCGACTGGCGGCAGCGCGGCTCCCCGCTCCGAAATTGCTGATCGGTGCAGAGGATGTATCGGACGGCAAACCGAATCCCGAGAGCTACCTTAAAGCGGCCGCCGCGCTGGGCCTCGACGCCCGGGAATGCGTCGTCGTGGAGGATGCGCCCGCGGGCGTCGGCGCTGGGCGGGCAGCGGGGGCCCAAGTGCTCGCCGTCACGACCACTCACCACGCGACCCAACTGACAGACGCCGACATCGTCGTGGCCGATCTATCCTGCGTCGATGTCGAGGTCACCGAGATCGGTGTCGCCTTGCGGATCAACTAAAGCGGTAACGGCCCGCGCCGCAACGCAGGTTTAAGAACCGAGGCCGTCACTGCCGAGCCCGTAGGCAAAGCCTGACGAGAAGGACAGCAGCCAGCCTGAACGGTCTCACCTAATCCGACCACGAGGTGGAGGACGCGGGCCGGGTGAAATAGTGACTACGGATCGCGGGTATTCGGCTAGCAAGATGACGCAACTGTCCGATCGAAGTACCGACGAAATCGACCCATGCGTGCGTGTTTACGGGGCGCGGGTCCACAATCTGCGGGGAGTCGACCTCGTGGCGCCGCGCGACGCGCTCGTCGCGTTCACCGGCATCTCCGGATCCGGCAAATCGTCGTTGGCCTTCGGCACCATCTATGCCGAAGCCCAGCGCCGCTATTTCGAATCGGTCGCCCCGTACGCCCGTCGCCTGCTATTGCCCACCGGCGCGCCGAAGGTGGATGACATCACCGGGCTACCCCCCGCCGTCGCGCTGCAGCAGCGCCGCGGTTCGTCGACGTCGCGGTCGACGGTCGGCACCGTCACCACCCTGTCGAACCTGTTGAGGATGCTGTTCTCCCGCGCGGGGACCTACCCGCGGGGAGCCACGGAACGACTGGACTCCGATGCGTTCTCGCCGAACACCGCCGTGGGGGCGTGCCCGGAATGCCACGGGCTTGGCCGAATTCATCGGGTGACCGAACAGACGCTGGTGCCGGACCCGTCGCTGACCATCCGCGAAGGCGCCGTGGCCGCATGGCCCGGCGCGTGGCAAGGCCAGAACCTGCGCGACATCCTCGTCACGCTGGGGTATGACATCGACAAGCCATGGCACAAACTCCCCAAGCGGCAACGCAATTGGATTCTGTTCACCGATGAACAACCAACGGTCGAAATCGATCCGGGCCAACACCCCGTGCAGGCCGATTATTACTACAACGGCACTTTCTCCAGCGCCGAACGTCATGTCCGCCACACGTTGGCCAACTCCCATAGCGCGATGATGCGTCGGCGCGTGTTGCAATTCGTCGACACCGTCGAGTGCCCGGTATGCGACGGTTCGGGGTTGCGGCCCGAGGCGCTGCGGGTGACTTTCGCCGGGCGCACCATCGCCGACTACACGGCGATGCCGTTGGCCGACCTCGCTGATACGTTGCGCCCGACGGCTTCTCGGACCGACGCCGCCGCCGCGTACGAGTCCACGCAATCCGGTGAGCTGACCGAAGTGGCGACCATGATCGCCGCCGACCTCGTTGCCCGCCTGCAGGTACTCATGGATCTCGGCCTCGGCTACCTGACGCTCAGTCGCCGCACGCCGACGGTGTCACCCGGCGAACTGCAGCGGTTGCGGCTGGCCACTCAGCTGCGCGCCGGCTTGTTCGGCGTCCTCTATGTGCTCGATGAGCCGTCGGCCGGACTGCACCCGGCCGACGCCGAACCGCTGCTCGACGTGCTCGATCGCCTACGTCGCGCAGGCAATTCGGTATTTGTGGTCGAGCACGACATGGATGTTGTGCGCCGTGCCGACTGGATCGTCGACGTGGGCCCGGGGGCCGGCGAGCTGGGCGGGGGTGTGCTCTACAGCGGGCCGGTGCCGGGTCTTGCCGACGTCGAGGAATCGGTCACCCGTCACTACCTTTTCGAGAACGCCGGCCCGGCGCCTCGCCAACCGCGCACGCCGTCCGGGCGGCTGCGGCTGGGCGGAATCTGCTTCCACAATCTGAGAGACCTCGACGTGGACCTGCCGCTCGGCGTATACACCGCGGTCACCGGAGTGTCCGGTTCAGGCAAGTCGACACTTGTCGTCAAGGTCCTCGGTGACGTCGTGCACAGCCAGCTCGGCACCGGACGAGCGGCCGACCCGGCCGAATCCGATGACGACGAAACCGACAGCGGCGTAGTCGATCTCGATCACGATGCGAGTGCCGGTGTGACGGTAGAAGGCGCCGAGCAGATCAACCGGCTGGTCTCCGTGGACCAGCGCCCGATCGGACGCACACCGCGCTCGACGCTGGCGACCTACACCGGCTTGTTCGACGCCGTGCGCCGTGAATTTGCCGCGACCCCAAAGGCGCGTCGCCGCGGTTGGACGGCGGGCAGGTTTTCCTTCAACGTGGCTGAAGGTCGCTGCCCCACCTGTCAGGGGGAGGGGTTCGTTTCGGTCGAATTGTTGTTCCTGCCAGGCACATACGGCACCTGCCCGGCGTGTCAAGGAGCACGTTACTCCGACGAGACACTCGAGGTGCGCTATCGCGACCGGACGATCGCCGACGTGCTCGCGATGACCGTCGATCAGGCCGCGAAGTTTTTTGCCGACGTCGCCAGTGCCGCGCGGAGCTTGACCACGCTGCAAGAGGTCGGACTGGGGTACCTGCGTCTCGGACAGCCCGCGACCGAGCTCTCGGGTGGCGAGGCGCAGCGGATCAAGCTCGCCGCCGAACTGCAGAGACCTCGCCGAGGGCATACCCTCTACGTCCTCGACGAGCCGACCACCGGGCTGCATCCCGCCGACGTCGATCTGCTCGACCGTCAGCTGCACCGCCTGGTCGACGCGGGCAACACCGTCGTGGTGGCCGAGCACGACATGCGGATGGTCGCGGGCGCCGACTGGGTGATCGACCTGGGGCCGGGGGCCGGCAGCGACGGCGGTCGGGTCGTCGCGGCGGGGCCGCCGCAGAAGGTGGCCCGCGCAAAACACAGTCGCACGGCGCCCTACCTCGCGAAGCGGTTGGCGCCGTCCGTTACTTGCTGACGAAGTTATCGACGGGTTCAGGCAATCTGGACAGCCGCTTGTTCGAAGTATTGGTTGTCGGCAAGGTAGACCGGTTTCTTCCCGGTCCGCTCTAGAAACTCCTGGAATGCCCTGAACTCATGTTCCTGGGCGCCCGGATAGTTATAAAACTCATCAAACACGATGACGGTACCTGACACGATATTGTCGCCCAACAGGCTGAAATCTCTTGCGTCGATGCGTAAATATCGCAATCTATATGCAGGAAAGCGATGGGAGTGTTTTTCAGAATTCGCTTTTTGAATTCCGGAAGGGTTTCGTGGAACATGCCCTTGACCAGAGCTACGTTATGGAGCACGGGCGGCATCCACCCCTCGGCGTTGGCCCGGAAAGTACCTTGGGGAACCGTGATATCGGTGCGGGTCCATCGTTCCGGAAGGCCGTCGAACGAATCGAATCCCCAGATGCGCTGTCCGGGGGTGAGCGCGGCAATGAAGTTGATGGTTCTTCCGGTGCACACGCCCATCTCCAAGAATGCGCCTCGCAGCGTCACGTGGTCAGAGCCGTATTTGAGCAATTCCGCATCGGTGTCGAGAGCTTCGGCATCGCCGAAGTGCTCGGCTACCATCGTCCGCGCTGTCGGCGATTCTCGATAGTCCTTGTCCATCGGGTAGAAGTCCAGGATTTGATGGCCGTGGTGCCATTCCTCGCTGACTATCGGCATTTTTACCAATTTGGCCCAATCGAATCCGCTGCTACACGGGTAATCTGACGCCACCGACGGCTCCATGCGCTCGACCTCCTCGCCGGAAGACGCAGCGTGATTTATCGGCAGCGTAGAGGCTTGGCAATCAATTCACGACGGATTGTGGAATCCCATCGGCCACCCGCGGATGGTCTCGATCCACGCGCTCGACGGCGAAACCCACGCTCGGCATCGCCGCGAACTGCCGTCACCGCCCACGACGCGCGGTCTCACGACCGCCGTGTGGCGACATTGCTGACGAGACACGAAAAATTTGATCCACCGTTGCGACCGTTAGCGCAGTACTCTTTTTGTGCCAGCATCTCCGTGAAGGAGAGGGATCGTGGGATCTCAGAGAGTCGTCGGTAGTCAGGCGGATCGGCTCCCGTTGGCCGCGCGGGCCTCAGCAGTGCCCGCGACGATCCTCGAACTAGGCGGTCGGTATCCGGGGGCCGCGGTGTTGTTCGCGGCGCCGCTGACGGTTGCCGGCATTTGGGGGATGGTCACGCGCCCGTCGTTGGCATTGCCGCTGGTGCTGCTGGCCGGCGTGGCCTTGGTGTTGATCGATTTCCTGGCGGGCCCGTACCGGGTGGCCGAGCAAAAGGCGCGGGTCGCCGGCGCCCAGAAGCCGAGCCGTCAGCCGATACTGAACCAGCCCAGGATGCAGTTCACACAGACGCCGCCGCGGCAGAAGGTAGAACCCCAGGCAGGGGTGCAGGCAGAAGCCGCCGCCGCTCAGGCGCTGGCCGCGGAAGCCGAAGCGGTGGCCGCCGAGGCGCGGGCCCGCGCCGACGCTGCCGCAGCCGAAGCCCTGGCCGCGGAAGCCGAAGCGCTGGCCGCGGAAGCCGAAGCCCTGGCCGCCGAGGCGCGGGCGCAGGAAGAAGCGGCCGCGGCCGAAGCGCTGGCGGCCGAACCCGAGGCGGTGGCCGCCGAGGCGCGGGCGCAGGCCGAGATCGCCGCGGCGGAAGCGCTGGCCGGCGAGGCGCGCCAGCGGGAGCGGGCGCGCGCGGAAGCCATCGCTGCCGAAGCGCTGGCCGCGGAGGCGCGCAAGCGGGCCGAAGTCGCCGAGGCCCACGCGCTGGCCGCCGAGGCCCGCAAGCAGGCGAAGGCCGCCGAAGCGCACGCGCTGGCCGCCGAAGCCCGCAAACGGGCCAAAGCCGCCGAACCGGAAGCCTTGGCCGCCGAGGCCCGGGCGCATGCGGAAGCCACCGAGACCCAGGCCCTGATCGCGGAGGCCCGGGCGCGGGAGCTGGCGCGCGCGAAGGCCGCCGAAGCCGAAGCGGCGGCCATCGAGGCGCGCAAGCAAGCCGAAGCCGCGGAAGCGCAAGCGCTGGCCGCGGCGGCGCGCAAGCGGGCCGAAGCCGCCGAAACCGAGGCCCTGGCGGCCGAAGCGCGAAATCGGGCAAAGGCCGCCGAGGCCGAAGCGCTGGTAGCCGAGTCGCGGGCGCGCGCCGAAGCCGCCGAGACGCAGGCCGCGGCTGCCGAGGCCCGGGTACGGGAGCGGGCGCGGGCCGAAGCCGCCGAGGCCGAGGCCCTGGCCGCCGAGTCGCGCGCACGCGCCGAAGCCGCCGAAACGCGAGCCCGGGCCGCCGAGGTCTGGGCGGGAGCCGAAGCCGCCGAGGCCCAAGCTCGGGCCGCCGAGGCGCGGGCGCGGGCAATCCGGCTGCGGCTGGAAGCTGATGCCAAAGCCAAGCGGCAAGGGAACAAACCGTAGGCGAAAGTGCTGTCCTGTCCGCCCGCGGGTCGAAAGATTTGGGATCGGTAGCGAACCCGAGCCGGTGCGATTGCCCATGCAACGACAACGCAGACGACAGCGACCAGGAGAACCCACCATGAAGCGAACACTCACCGGAGCACTGCTGTCGGGCACCGTGGTCCTGGGAAGTCTCGGGCTGGGCACCGGTGTCGCCCAGGCCGACCCGGGAACGGGCATCTGTAATCAGTTGGCCATGTGCAGCTACATCTGGTGTCCCGGGAGTCCGCTGCCGATGCCGGACGTTGTATGGGACATGAACACGTGCCACCACTACTACGGCGGGAGCCTCGGACATCCGGGGACCGAGGGGGGCATTCAAGTCGGCGCGCACATTCTGGAGGGGGACCCGTCCCCGGCGAACACCTGTAACGGATCCCCCATCTGCTTGCCCGGTCTGTAAGAGGCCCTGACCTGTCGACGTGTGGAAAGCCGGCGCCTGGGTATCTTGGCGAGCGTATGTCTACAGCTCGAACGCAACCGGATCAGCGCGAACTCGACGGCGTCCTGGGGACCATCGACGCCATCTCCCAGGCCTTCGCGGCCAAGATCGTCGGGCAGCGCGAACTACGCGAGTCGCTGCTGATCGGCCTGCTTGCCGGCGGCCACATCCTGCTCGAAAGCGTGCCGGGCCTGGCCAAAACCACCGCCGCCAAGGTGCTCGCCGAGTCGATTCACGGCCGGTTCCAACGTATCCAGTGCACGCCCGACCTGCTGCCCAGCGACATCATCGGCACCCAGCTCTACGACTCGGCGACCAACTCGTTCGTCACCCAGCTCGGTCCGGTGCACGCCAACATCGTGCTGCTCGACGAGATCAACCGGTCCAGTGCGAAGACGCAGAGCGCGATGCTCGAGGCGATGGAGGAGCGGCAGACCACGATCGCCGGGCAGGTGCACCCGCTGGCGGATCCCTTTCTGGTCATCGCCACCCAGAACCCCGTCGACCAGGAGGGCACCTATCCGCTCTCCGAGGCGCAGACCGACCGCTTCCTGCTCAAGGAGATCGTGCGCTATCCCTCCCCGCAGGAGGAGGTGGAAGTCATGATGCGGATCGACGCCGGCGTCTACGACAAGGGGCGCCCGGCCCCGCCGGTGGTCAGCCTCGACGACGTGCTGCGCCTGCAGGACGTGGTGCGCCACGTCCACATGGACCGCGCGCTCATGCTCTACGCCAGCCAGCTTGTCGACGCGACGCGTCACCCCGAGCGTGCGTTGCCCAAGCAGATCGCGCGCCTGGTCGAATACGGCGCCAGCCCACGCGCCACGATCGCGTTCTGCAAGGCGGCCCGCGCGCAGGCCGTGCTATCCGGGCGCGCACACGTGCTGCCCGAGGACATCGCAAAACTCGCCCACCGGGTGCTGCGGCACCGACTGATCCTCGGATTCGAAGCGGCCAGCGCCGATATCACCGCCGAGGTCGTGGTCGACGCCGCGCTGCGGGCCGTCCGGGTCCCCTAGGGGCCACAGGGCCATCGTGGGCAAACACCTCAACCGGGCGAAAGCCCACTTCGGCACCGACACCCGCGGTCTGCTCGAAGGTGGGCGCTACGCGCTATTGCATACGCGCAGCATGGAATTCGACGACCTGCGCCCATACGTTCCCGGCGACGACGTCCGCGACATCGACTGGAAGGCGTCCGCGCGCTCGGGCGGCGTGCTCATCAAGCGGTTCGTCTCCGAAAAGCACCACAAGATCCTGCTCGTCGCCGACGCCGGCCGCAACATGTCGGCGCTCGCCCCGAGCGGAGAGTGCAAACGCGATGTCGCCGCGCACATCATGGGCGCGGTGGGATTGATCGGCCTACGGCGATCCGATCAGATCGGCATGGTTTACGGTGACCGCCGCGGCTGTGTGAACATCCCGCAGCGGCGCGGCGAGTCGCACATCGAGGGGCTGCTGCACCGCTGGTATCAGCACACGACGGCCGGCCCCGGCCGCAGCGACATCGCCGCCCAACTCGATTACGTCGCAACGCATTACCGGCACACCATGCTGATCATCGTGGTGTCGGACGAACCCGAGGTCGACGACCGACTCGGTGAAATGCTTACCAGGCTGACCGGGCGCCACGACATCATGTGGGCGATGGTGTCGGACATGCCCGCCGTGGGACCCGACGACACCGACGGATATGACGTGGCCACCGGACGCTTCGTCTTGAACGGCGCCGACCTCGGACCGCGCGTCGTTGCCGCCTACCGCCGCGCGGAGCGGGCCCGCCGCGCCCGCCTCGATGCCTTCCTGACCGCGCACGCGATCCCGCACGCAATTGTCGCGGGCAGCAACGACATTCGGCGCGAACTCGTCCGCCTGACCGAGGTGGCCGCTCGTGCCGGATGATCTGCTGCGCCATCTGTTCGGTCCACAGCCCTACTCGCCGTGGTGGCTGTGGCTGGCCGTCCTAATGCTCCTCGCCGTCATCGGTTGGTATGCGGGTGTCTTCGTGTGGACGCTGCCGTCGCAGCGGTTGCGGCGCATCCCCGTCGTGCGGCGGATGCATGCCCGGGTGATCCGCCGCCGGTTCGCCCGTCGCGTACAGGGCATCGCCGAGGAGCACGACGCCGGGCAGATCTCGGCGCCGGCGGCGTGCGCCGCGATCAGCCGAACGGTGCGCAGCTTTCTGCATCAGACGACCGGGGTGCGGGCCCAATACCTGCAAGTCGGTGCCATGGCCGACGCGAACCTCGCCGGGGCCGCACCGCTGTTGACCCGGCTCGGTGATGCGCAGTTCAACGCCGAGTCACGAGTCGACGTCGCCGACGTGAGCGCGCGGGCGCAGGAGTTGATCCGGTCGTGGACCTGAGGTGGTGGCCGGTAGCGGCCATCGGCGCGGCCACCGTTGCCGCGGTGGTCGCGCTGGCGGCGCTGCTTCCGATGACCGCGGCTCGCCGGCGGCTACGGCCGCTGGCCAACATCGCACGGCTGACCCGGTTGCCCGAGTACGCCAAAATCGCTCGGCTGCGGTCCCTCTCGACGATCGTGACCCTGGTGGTGCTGACGGTCATGTTCGGCGCCGCAACGTGGGCCGCGGCCCGTCCGAGCGTGGCGCGCAACGACTTCGACGCCGCTCACCCCGAAGACATCATGGTGTGCGTCGGGCAACCGGTGGCCGATGCGGCCACCGCCGAACTGCTCGACTACTTCGCGCGCCAGGCCGCGGCGTCACCTCAGGCGCAACGCATCGGCCTGACATCGGTCAACCGCCGCGTGGTGCCACTGACCCGCGACCATCAGTACGCCGCGGCGCAATTCGCCGACTACCTCGGCGCCCATCAGGCCCACCCGTCATTCGCCCCGCCGGTGCCGTACTCGGACTACGCCGCCAGCGTGAATGACGTTCTGGCGCTGTGCCTCTCAGGATTTCCGTCCACCGAGCATCCCAATACGCACCGGCGCTCGGTGATCTACCTTGGACCGTCGGATCTACGTGCCGCGGCGGAGCAGCGCGCCGTACTGTTCGCCGATGGCAGCGTTCGGGCCCTGGCCCAACGGACCGGGGCGCAGATCAATGTGATCGACACCGCCCCGTCGCCGGCGAGCGGTTCCCTGGCCGCGCTCACCCGGCAGACCGGCGGCGGGTACGCCGCGGCGGGCACGACGTCGGTGACCACGGCGCTCAACGGGATTCGGGCGCACGCCCCGCCGGCGCGCACGGCCGACGGCGCCGTGGTGACGGCGGACTTCCGGGACGCGCCGGCGGTGCCTCTGGCGATCGCGCTGCTGTCGGCGGCCGTGCTCTCGGTGGCTCTGTTGGTGTTGCGCCGATGACGTTTCAACCCCTGCTGCCCGGGCCGATCCTCGCGGTCGTCGCCGGTGCCCTTGCCCTGGCCCGCCTGGTGGCGCTGTGGCGGGTGCTAGCGTCGGCGGGAAGCCGCCGCCGCCGCGCGGTGCTGCGCTGGACGGGCGTGACCCTGGCGGTGCTGCTGCTCATCATCGCGACCACCCGCCCGGCGCTGCTGAACGACAACCGCCAAGACGCGACGCCGGCGGCCGGCGCGGCTCTCAACGTGTTCCTCGTCGTGGATCGGTCGGCAGACTCGAATATCGAGGACTACGGCAACGGCGAACCGCGGATCGCGGGGATGCGCGACGACATCGCGGCATTGACCAAGCAATACCCCGCGGCGCGGTTCGCGCTGATCACCTTCGATTCGAAGGCCTCCCTCGATTGGCCGCTGTCCGAGGATGTTTGGAGTCTACGACCGACCGTCGCGGCGCTCGGTTCGAGTAACGCAGGTCGCGACGCGAACGCTGGAGCGGCGGACAACGTGCTGCGCTACCAACTGATCCAGGCGACGCAGCAATATCCGGGGTCGCGAAACGTGGTGCTCTACTTCGGTTCGGGTGCGCCCGGATCCCAGGCGCCGCAGGACGACTTCACCGTCACGCGGGGGACGGTGAGCGGGGGAGCGGTGCTGGGATACGGCCGCAGCGACGCAATCGACGAAGCCGAATTGCGCAGGCTGGCAGCACAACTCGACATTCCCTACGTCCAGCGGGATCGTGGACAGCCCTTCCGGCCGGACCTGCCCGATTCACCGCGCCGCGTCGAGGCCGACCGGATCGAGCTGTACTGGTTGCCCGCGCTGCTGGCGGCGGGGCTGCTGCTCGCCGAGATCTACCTTTCGGTCCGAGAGTTCCGGCGCGGCCGGATCGCCCGACGGGACTTGGTGTCATGACGCGCAGACCGGCGCGCTTGCGGCTGCGACGACGCCTTGTCATCTACTCGGCCCCGCTGACCGTCCTGGCGCTCTTGATCGCCGTCAAACTGATCTCGGTTGCCGTGGTGGGGCATTGGGCCGCCTCCTCGTTCGCCCGCGGCGATGGGAGCGCGGTGCGAGCCGACGCAGCGATTCTCGGCGCGGCCAACCTGGTGGAACCGGCGAAGGCGCCGTTCGCCGCGGGCGCCGCCGCCGTGCTCGACGGCCGACTCGAGGACGCCGACGCCCACTTCGCCGACGCGCTGGCCCGCAGCGGCACCGCCCGCTCATGCCCGGTGCGGGTCAACCTCGAACTGGTCCGCGAAACTCAGGGCGACCGGGCAGCGGCGGCGGGGGACCGCGTACGCGCCGACGAACGCTACGCGAGTGCGCTGGCCGTCGTCGACGCCGCGCCGGGCGGCTGCTTTTCCGGCAACGCCGACCCGGACCCGCAACGGCGCGCCATCCGTGACGACGCGGCAAACAGGTTGGCGGTTAAGAGAAGTGCGCTCAACGCGCCGCCGGAAGCGCCGCCACCCCCGCCACCATCGCCGACAACGGCGGCGCCC